>QHXG01000641.1:0-5766 GCA_003222845.1 Acidobacteriota bacterium
GGCCGGGGTGAGGGCCTAGCGACGAAACCCGAAAAATACTTCTTTCTCCTTTTTTATCGGAGTGGATAGGAAAAAGATAGGAGGAGAGTTTTCTTTTTCTTGTTACTGGACTACGCCCTCACCCCAACCCTCTCCCAAAAGGGAGAGGGCGTTTGCAAAACCTGGCACACTGGGCCCAACATAACCTATTGACATTTGTTCGGTGTCGGACCTACTCTCCTTTGGTCTCCGCAGACTCTGCCAGGCTCATTCGCGCTATGCCCGACAAGACACGCAAAGACACCTTCCGCCGGCTGGTTGTACTGGCGGTTTTGCTTGCCTTTTCTGTTGTCTGTTTGGTCTCTCGGTCAGCAATCAGAAACGCCATCGCTCAAAACACCTCTGCCGATTACAAGAATTTCGAAGCACCGCAGGTTCATCCGTTAACGATCATTCCGGATGGTACTCGTCTGCTGGCGGTGAATACTCCGAATGGAACTCTGTCAGTTTTTCATGTCACCGGAAATGCCCTCACACTGATGGCTGAGATTCCGGTCGGGCTTGAGCCCGTGAGTGTTGCTGTTCGCAACAACAATGAAGCCTGGGTGGTGAACTGGCTTTCAGATTCAGTGAGCGTAGTTGATCTCAATCGCTTTAAGACGGTGCGCACCTTCGACGTTGGTGATGAGCCGACGGATGTCGTGTTCGCGGGCCAGCAGAAGGAATTCGCGTTCGTCTGCGTTTCGGGTACGAGCGAAGTGAAGGTTTTCGATCCTGCCGCGCCGTCGACCGCGCCGCAGGTAATCGCAATTCGCGCCAAGCAGCCGCGAGCCCTGGCTCGCGACTCTTCAGGAGCCCAGGTTTTTGTTTCCATCTTCGAATCAGGAAACCAAACGACCGTCGTTCCCGCCGCCCAGGTCTCGGCCAACGGTGGACCACCGCCACCTTCACCAGCAATGGATACGAGGCTGCCCGCCGCGCCGAATGTAGGTTTGATTGTGAGGTGGAACGGCACCGCCTGGGCCGACGAAACCGGCAACCCGAAATGGAACTCGGTTATTCCCTACACGCTCTATGATACTGATATCGCGGTCATCGATGCGCACGGCCTGAATCCATCTGTCAGCACCCTGGTGCGCGGAGTTGGCACGCACATCGGCAATGCCGTATTCGACGCGAGCGCGAATCGTCTTTTGGTAGCGAATGATGAAGCGCGCAACCTGGTTCGTTTCGAGCCGAACGTGCGCGGTCACTTCCTGAATAGTCGAGTCTCCGCGATCTCTTTTGCCGGCGGTACTCCATCAATCGTCGCTTCCGATCTGAATACCCACATCAACTACAACAGTCCGGGCGGTTCCGACGCTGAGCGAGTCCTTAGCCTGGCTTTACCCGCCGATATCGCCCGCGCTGCCGATGGCACGCTCTACATTGCTGCCACAAGTTCAGCCAGAGTCGGCGTACTGAATTCTCAGGGAGAGGTGCAGTCGCGCATCTGGGTGGGCCAGGGACCGACGGGACTGGCTTTGCATGGGTCTCGCAATCTGCTTTACGTGCTCAACCGCTTTGACGAGACGATCAGCATTGTCGATCTCGCAAGTCGCACGCAGCTAGCAGCCTTTCCGGTCGGCTTCAATCCTGAGCCCGACACGGTACGCAATGGCCGCCGATTCCTCTACGACACCAGTCTCTCGGCGCACGGAGATTTATCATGCGCCAGCTGCCATCAAAACGGACATCGCGATGGACTAGCCTGGGACCTCGGCGATCCGCGAGGACAAATGCTACAAGTTGCCAGCGGTCTGCTGGGCGCGGTGTCAAATTTTCATCCGATGAAAGGGCCGATGACCACCCAATCATTGCGCGGCATCATCAGCACCGAACCGCTGCACTGGCGCGGTGACCGCGCGTCTCTGGAAAACTTCAATCCGGCTTTTCAAAACCTTTTGGGTGGCACACGTCAACTTACAACTGATGAAATCGACGCTTTCACGACCTTCGTTAGAACGTTAACCTATCCGCCAAATCCGAACGAGAACCAGGATCGCACAATGCCCAATCCCGCTACTGGTCCAAGCGCGGCGCGGGGCGCACAACTCTTTAATACGGTGCCATTCGATGGCGGCGTGTTTTCCTGCAATCAATGTCATACGGCTTCGCCGGGATTTGGCCCAGGCACCAACAAGCTGATCATTCCCGCAATCGCTTTGGGTGAATCACAGGACTTCAAGGTGCCGCAACTGCGCGGTGAATATCAGAAGCTGGGGCTCTTGAATGCGCCGGGAGAACAAATCAGTGGCTTTGGCTTCATTCATGATGGCTCGATCGCGACGCTCTTCGATTTCCTGCACGCGCCGGTGTTCAATTTTCAGAGCGACAGCCAGCGTCGTGACGTGGAGCAGTTCGTGCTCGCATTTGACACCAGCACCGCTCCGGCAGTTGGTCTGGAGATAACTGTGAATGGCAGCAACAAGACGGCCACCTCGACGACCGACCGGATCAACCTGTTAATGTCGCAAGCGAGCGCGGGCAATTGCGATCTCGTCGTGCGCGGAATCTACAACGGAGCGCCGCGCGCTTTCTTGTTCAGTGGCAATGGACAATTTCAAACTGATCGGCAAAGCGAGGCGCGAGTTACCTCGCAGACGCTTTTACAAGCGGCCGGAGATGGAGCCGAGCTGACTTTTTTGGGCGTCCCCGTCGGCGCGGGACGGCGCACGAGCATCGACCACGATGGAAATGGAATTCTCGATGGCGACGAGCCAAAGGTGAGTGCGATTGATTCCGCGCAGTTTTTCGTCTGGCAGCATTATCTCGACTTTCTCAATCGCGAGCCGGACGCGAGCGGCCTCGGCTTCTGGACCAACGAGATTACTTCATGTGGCAATGACGCGCGGTGCATTGAAGCCAAGCCGGCGGCTTACTTTCTCTCGATCGAATTCCAACAGACAGGTTATCTCGTCGAACGCATGTACAAAGCCGCGTACGGCGACGCGAGCGGTGTATCCAACTTCGCCACGGCGCATCAACTCTCAGTTCCCGTGGTGCGCTTCAACGAATTTCTCTCGGATACGCAGCAGATTGGTCAAGGTGTAGTCGTTGGGCAAGCGGGCTGGGAGACGGTTCTGGAGAATAACAAACAAACCTTTGCCGCTCAGTTCGCGCAACGTTCACGCTTCGCCTCTACTTTCGCAACCTCAATGACGCCGGCTCAATTCGTCGACGCGCTGTTCGCCAATGCCGGCGTGACGCCAACGGCAGCGGATCGCAATACAGCCGTCGCTGAATTTGGCTCGGCGACAAACACCAGCGACGTGGCAGCCAGAGCGCGAGCCCTGCGAAAAGTCGCCGAGAATTCAACTCTAGTAACGAATGAATTCAACCGCGCTTTCGTCCTGATGCAATTCTTCGGTTACCTCCGCCGCGATCCAAACAGCGGCCCCGACATTGACTACACCGGCTACGATTTCTGGCTCACAAAGCTCAATCAATTCAATGGCAATTACAATGCTGCCGAAATGGTGAAGGCGTTTATTACTTCTACTGAGTATCGGCAACGCTTCGGGCCGTGAGCGCAGGCGCAGAGAATCGCAGAATCGAAGGCCTGACGGCATTGTTTTTTTCGTTCGCTTTTGGCTTTTGAAGCAGAACACATTTCCGGTTTTCATCAGACTCGTCGATCTCAAACCCGGGTTCTTGTCGGTTTGCAAAGCAATCTACGGTTTGTTCTTTTTCGTTTTGCCAAAGCGACCCCGAAAGCCTTTGGCCCTTAATCTTGCGATCTCTTTTGCTGTCAGTCGATCAGAGCTGCTGATTGATAATTCTTAGTTGCCCTTCGCCTCGCCCTCGGACCAAATCCACTGAGAGCTTCGGGCGTTCAAGTAGGAATTCGCAGATGTCACTAGCACTTTCTTTTCGTATCTGCGTTAGCACGCCGCGCCCCCGATTCGTGTTTATTGCGCTGATCGCCATCGGTTGCGTCGCCGCGCCGCTTTGCGTTAGAAAAACCGCGGCCTCACGATTGCGCAAAGAAACATCGTCTCAGGCGCCGGTGGATCAGGCCAAAGTGGCGCGCAGCTATGGCGAACTGCCGCTCTCATTCGAAAGGAACGATGGTCAAACCACGGGCGAGGTGAAGTTTATCTCTCGTGGCCCGCGCTATGACTTATTTCTTACTGAGGCCGGCGCGGTGCTCAACCTGCGCAAAAATGAACCGAAAAATGTTCCGAAACAACCATTCACTGCCGACCAGAGACAGGCCCAGTCCCTCTTACATCTCAATTTGAAGATGGTCGGCGCCAACCATGACGCTAATGTCAATGGCGAGGACGAACTCGAAGGCAAGATAAATTACTTCGTCGGAAATGATCCGAGCGCGTGGCACGTGAACATTCCCACCTACCGTAAAATCAGATACACCGAAATCTTTCCCGGAGTCGATCTAATCTATTACGGCAATCGAACTCAGCTTGAGTACGACTTTGTGCTGGCACCCCGCGCAAGTCTGGCTTCAATAAAGTTCGAGATCGATGGCGCCGAAAAAATAAAGATTGGCGCTGAAGGTGATTTGCATCTGGCGACTAAAGAAGGTGAAGTTCAACTGCGCAAGCCACAAATTTACCAACTTAATGAGTCGGGTGCCCGCGAGTATGTTGACGGTCGCTATATCCTGAAAGGCAAGCAGATCGGATTCAAGGTCGGCGCATTCGATTCTCGTAAGGCTTTGGTGATCGATCCAGTGCTGTCGTACTCGACGCTGTTGGGCTCGGGTTCCAGTGAACAGGGCAATAGCATTGCGGTCGACTCGCAAGGGAACGCTTACATAACGGGTCTGACCAACGGCAGCATCTTTCCCACGACGCCGGGGGCATTCCAGACTACTGGCTCCGCGGTTAGCGTTTTCGTTAGTAAGCTGGATCCGATCGGCAGCAATCTGATTTATTCAACTTATCTTTCCGGCACTACGGGTAGCGGCACATCCAACGGCACTGGAGTCGCGGTTGACTCCAGCGGCAATGCCTATGTCACTGGTTACACGTCATCGGCAGATTTCCCGACGATGAATTCTCTACGTGGCGGCCGGAACAACCTCTTGATCACGAGCGACGGCGGCGGCAATTGGGGGCCGAGCAACATAGGAACTGCCAATAGAGTCGTTCTAGCGCTGGCAATCGATAAGAATTCGCCGTCGACAATTTATGCGGGCATGGGAACGAATGCCGGAATCTTCAAGAGCACCGATGGCGGCGCCAGCTGGTCAGCTCTGAATGTGGGATTTACCGCCTCCTGTCCGGCGATTGTTATCGATCCCACTTCGCCGGGCACTTTATATGCCGCGCTCACAGCTCAGAATACCGGCACAGGCGTCTACAAGAGCGTTGATTCCGGAACTACCTGGACCTCTGTGAGCAGCGGTTTGAGTGGTAACACTGTCACAGCGCTGGCCATCGATCCGCAAAACCACCTGACGTTGTATGCAGGCAGCACTTTCGGTCTCTTTAAGACTACGAACGGCGGTACCTCATGGGTGTCTTCGAGCAACGGCCTAAACTTCGGCGGGTTCACAGCGATCATCATTGATCCAAACACGCCAACCACAGTTTATGCGACCGCCGGCGGCGGTGGTGTTTTTAAGACGACGAACGGCGCTGCAAATTGGAGCCAGGTAAACAACGGGCTGACCAGCACCACGGTGCGCGCGCTGGTCATGGATCAAACTGCGACTTCGACGCTTTACGCAGGCACGGGCGGTGGAGGGGTGTTCAAGACAACCGACGCAGGGGCGAGCTG
>QHXG01000641.1:5856-6280 GCA_003222845.1 Acidobacteriota bacterium
ACAGCTTTTGGCGGCACTTCCAGCGGTAGAATTTTGAAAACGACAAATGCCGGCGGCAATTGGAACACCGTCTACTACACGACCACCAATACGGGAATTAGAGCGCTCGCGACTGACGCGGCTGCGCCAGCTAAGGTTGTCGCCGGCGTTGATTCAACCAGTGTTTCGATGAGCAATGACGCGTTTGTGACGAAACTCAGTCCGAGTGGATCAGGCTTAGTCTATTCAACCTTCATCGGTGGGGTCGGGGACGATCAAGCCAATGGCATTACGATTGACGGCAGCGGCAACGCGTATCTTGCCGGATTGACGAGCTCTTCTGATTATCCAACGGTTAGTGCCGCGCAAAACACGTTCGGCGGAGGCTCGGGTCAAAATTGCGGTGATGCATTCATTACGAAGCTTAACTCGTCGGCATCGGCGA
>QHXG01000625.1 GCA_003222845.1 Acidobacteriota bacterium
CGGCTTCGGTAATATCGGTAAAGGTCCCATTGCCATTGTTTCGAAAAAGGGTATTTGTTGAACCAGCGATGAAAACATCCAGATCACCATCATGGTCCACATCCACGAAAGCGGCGGAGCGATAGGGCGCGCCTTTCGTTGATGGCACTCGAATCCCGGATTTGTCTGTGACGTCTGAGAAGTGGCCGTTGCCATCGTTGTGGTAAAGAATGAATCGATTATCACCGAAGCGGGCGACGAACAGATCAGGCCTGCCATCGTTGTCGTAATCGCCGGCGACCGCAGCAAAGCAATATTGACTTTCGGTAAGTGATAATCCCGATCCCGCCGTCGCATCGGTAAACTTCCCGCCGTCGTTCCGCAGCAATCTTTGTGAGGATGAAGCATCGAAGATGTCCAAATCACCGTCCCCGTCATAGTCAAAGAGGACGATTGCCTCGGATCGGGCGTTCGTTTCCAGCATCGCAGACTCGGAACGAGAAGTGCCTTTGCGGCGAGCGCCAGTCGCTCTCGTATCTCTCGGCAGAGATGTTTCAGTGGCATCGGTGAACAGAACGTCTGGAGTATTATGAGCGATTAGTTCCGGCTCGATCCCGGTTGAAACTACAGCCTCAGTGTATTGGCCCCCCTCAAGATAATTTGTTCCGATCGTCGTGCCGGCGCCGCTTTGCTTAAGCTCCTGAAACTTCTGCAGCACCTGCTGCCCTTCTGCCTTTTTACCGGTACGCGTCAGTATAATGCCGACGTTGTAGAGCGCGGTTTCGTTGTAAGGCTCAACCGCAATCGCCCTGCGAAAAGCGGAAATCGCCTCGGCGTAGTTTTTCTGTTGGGCAAATATCTGTCCGACGTTAATGTTTGAACCGACGTCATCGGGATCGAGCTTCAGAACTTTTTGAAATTCGGGGATTGCTTCTTCGAATCGATTTTGCCCACGGGCAATGAGACCCAGAAGGTAATGAAGGTGCGGCGCATTAGGATCCTGCGCCAGCGCCTTTGTCGCTTCGCGCTTCGCGCCTTCGGCATCCGGCAAGTAATAGAGCGCAATGCTGAGGTTAACCCGGGCAATTAGGAGATCCGGTTTGATTTCCAGTGCGCGCGTGAAATATTCCACAGCATCTTTCGCCTTGTATTGTTCGAGCATGGCAACGCCAAGGTTGTTGGCGCGATAAGCGGCTTCGCGTTTCTCAAATGCGGATTGCGCAGAGAAGGCGCGTGCCTGCGGTGAAGACGTCGCCGCCGCCGATTCAATCAAAATGGCGCCGGCAATTGCGAAGGAAAGAAACAGGGCAAGCAGAATCACAAAGGCCAGCGGCAATTTCATGTTGGCGCTAGGATGACACGAACCAGCTGAAACAATCTAACGGAGTGCCGTCGGTATCAGAAGCCCGACTTCAGCAAGGGCAAGCGTCGCAGATTACGAATTGAAATGAAAAATGAAAAATTGCAAATTCCAGAGTCCAAATTACTCGGCAGTGTATTCCTCTGGCCCAATTTGCAATTTTCAATTTGCATTTTCCGGTTTGGCCGGCAAACATCAGGGACTGTCTCTCTGACTAGCGCTCTCTGACGCTCGGGATTCTGACTCAAACTTTCAAAGCTGAAAGCGGTCTTGTTCGATTGCTTTGGATTTATCTTGCGGTAACCGTCACATAGTCTTTGCCGCTGTAGAATCGGATTCCAGCTTCGGCCTTTGCCATCATCAATGGACGCGGCCTTTTCAATTCGGTGTCCTTCGTCGTCGAGATCGAGAGAATTTGATTTCCGGCCAGATCCAGAATCTGCATCTTCCCGTCATTGCTGAAACCAAATCCGTATGCTCCAGCGCCGAGGTCGGACCCATTGATGGCAATCGGCGAATCCGTTATGAAGAAACCTTCATATTTTGCGCGCACATCCGCTGCATATCCGGCAGTATCAACCAGACCGGCGATCACGAAACGTTTGGTTCCGAACCGCGCGGCCGCGGAGTTGCGCATCTGTGTCGGCGCGCTCAGGCCCTGAAAATAGAATCCGGGAGGCACGACCCGATTAAGTTCCGCGCCGGTGAGTATAGTTACAGAATTCTGACCCATCACGAATACCGGTAAACAACAAATGACGGCCAGAAGTCGTGAGCTTCCAAGCAAAACCCGCTTGAGATTCATCATTACAATTCCTTTCGCGGCAAGCACCAGGAGCGTTGTCAAGGCGGTATCATCTTACACCAATGAGACGGGATGAGGCTCGTTTGGTCGCCTCGTTAACTAATCGAAGAAAGGTCAAACTTTTTGCTAGATCGTGACCAGCGGCAAGCTGCGATACCGCTTTCCGGTCAGCTTTGCCAGAGCGTTGACTACCGCCGGCGAGATCACCGGAACCGGAGGCTCGCCGCAACCGGTAGGCGCTTCCGTGCTGGGCACAATGTGAACGTCAACAGTTACCGGCGCGTCAATGATGTAAGGCGGGGTGTAGCCGTCGAAGTTGCGTTGCTCCACGCGGCCATCTTTGAATGTGATCGCGCTCGTCAGCTGAGTTATGCCGAAACCAACCCCTCCCTGAAATTGGCTCT
>QHXG01000065.1 GCA_003222845.1 Acidobacteriota bacterium
TTCCCATCAAATCGCTGGTTGAGTTTGACGAGCACTTCTTCGATACGGCCGCGGATTGCGTCGAATGCAAAGCAGGCGCGCCGGAGGAGCACGTAAGGTTCTGAAAGACAGGAAGCAGACGGCAGGAGGCAGACCGCAGGAGAAAGACGGCAGGAGGCAGGAGGCAGACGGCAGACGGCAGGAAGCCACGTTTAGAGGGCGAATCTTTCTGGATGATTGATCATTCCGCCAAGCATTCTGCCGACCTCTTCGTATCGAGCTGTCAGGTTTGACTGACGCTCGCTCGAAAGATATCCGCAGTCACGCGCGAAATCCAACCACACTTGAGTTTCAGTCGCTTCGCCATCGGCCATCTTATTGACGAACATTTTCGGATACCGTTTCTTGCGATAGCCTTCCGCGATGTTACCAGCCACACTTCGCGACGATCGGCGTATCTGATCTGTTAGCGAATACTTTTCTTCAGCCGGAAAGGACTTCGACTCGCGAAAGATTTCCATAGCCAGTTCATAAGCCAACTGATAAACCTTGAGATCCCTGAAGCCTGTCGGTTTTGTCATATTTCTTTCCTGCCTCCTGCCGTCTGCCTCCAGCCTCCTGTCCTTTCACATTTCATGTCGATTCGCGAGCGCTTTATCCATAGTTACTTCGTCAACGTACTCCAGATCGCTGCCCACCGGCATGCCCATCGCCAGACGGGTCACCCGCGGGCCCAGAGGTTTCAATAAACGGCTGATGTAATTCGCGGTTGCTTCGCCTTCGGTGTTGGGATTGGTGGCGAGAATGATTTCGCGAATCTCGACGCCGTCGTTGTTTTCGGGTTTCAAACGCATTAGCAGATTATCCAAACGTAAATCGCTGGGACGAATTCCACGAATTGGCGACAAGGCGCCGTGCAGGACGTGATACAGACCTTTATAACTGCGCGTCTTTTCCACGGCGACCAGATCGTAAGGCTGTTCGACCACGCAGATTTGCGATCGATCGCGCGATGGGAGCGAGCAGAAACGACAAGGATTAACGTCGGTCAGGTTGTTGCAGACCGAACACTCCGTGATGCGTTGTTTCACTTCTTGCAGCGCCTCGATCAAACGTTCGACGTCGGCTTCAGGCGTGCGCAGAATGTAAAATGCCAAACGCTGCGCAGATTTTTGCCCAATGCTCGGCAAGCGCTTGAATTCGTCGATGAGTTTGGTGATGGATTCGGCGTAGTCAAGCATAAAATCGGGGTCAGGAATTAGGGGTCTGGGGCCGGTTTAGTGTGAGACTGGCGAACGCCGGCCTATTCTACGTTACGCTCTCGCCCTCTTAAGTAATGCGTTTCTTAGCGCGTAGAGTTGCTTTCCTAACGATTCGGCATGCTCGGCGATTGATCGAGCCTCTTGTAACGAGACGTATCTTAACCGAATCGCAATTTCCAACTGCGTTTCGAGCTCGGCCGAGGAAGCCTGTGACATGGATAGATGGTGAAGGTATTCCTTGGTGTGTTCTCTTGTGTGGCCCTCTGCAATATTCGAGGGTACTGAAACCGCAGCACGTTGAATTTGAGATGCTAACCCGTATATTTCATTTCTGGGGAAGCTACGAGTCAATCGGTAGACAAGTTCTACCAAGTCCATTGCCAGTTGCCAAACTCTGAGATCGCGAAAACTCGTGATTTTCATGGGGAACCTCCAGTGTTTTTCTGGCCCCTGGCCCCTAACACCCGACCCCTTAAAACAGATTTCCCAGCCCCGGCGGCAGCATTGCTCCCAACCGGCCTTTCATCGCTTCGTCGCACTTGCGGTTGGCTTCGTTAATGGCCGCGAGGATCATGTCCTGAAGCATTTCGACATCGTTCTCTTTCACAATTTCGGGATCTATCTTGAGCGAGATGATCTCGTGATTTCCTTTCATGGTGACGTTCACCACACCGCCGCCGGCCGAAGCATCCACGCGCAGCTCTTCCATCTCGCGCGCCATTTTCTCCTGCATCTGCTGGGCCTGTTTCATCATCCCTTGAATGTTGAGCCCGCCCGGAAATTTCATCTTGTTAACCTCGCTTTGAGTTGATAAGAGTCCGCAATTGCGCGATGCAGCATCGTAACTGTCATTGAATCTGAATGCAAAGCTACGTTACAGAACCGCGAGCGGTAGCGACCGGCCCCGGTGTACGCAGTAGTCCCGACTGCTGGTGCGTGCGCCGTGCTGAGGATAAGCAGTCGGGACGACGGCGTACCCAGGGTCGGTCGCTATCGCTCGCGGTACTGTAACTACGCATGCTATAAGCGTGTTGATGGAACCTCAGGTCGCGCCACAGTCGATAACAGAACGGACGCTTACGGCTGAAATCAAGCTCTATTACGATCTTCATCTTCCGCAACAGACGCCGGCTCCGCTTCTAATTGCGCTCCATGGCTACGGCGCGAGCATGCGGCAGATGATGCGTGAAGCTCGGAGCGTGGCGCCGGAAGATTTTGCCATCGTCTCCCTACAGGGCCCTTATCAACATTTGAAAGAAGCAAAAGAGCCGGATGGGCCTTTGCGATTTGGTTTTGGCTGGCTGACAAACTTTCATCCCGAAGAATCGATCGCGATTCATCAACACGCGCTGTTGGAGGTAACTGATTTGTTGGCAAACGAAGGTATCGCCGATCCGAAGCGAGTGTTTTTGCTCGGCTTTTCGCAATCATGCGCTTTGAATTATCGATTCGCCTTCACGCACACGGACGTCTTGCGGGGCGTGATTGGAATCTGTGGTGGCTTGCCGGGAGATTGGGAGACCAGCGAAATTTACCAGCCAACTGAAGCGAGCATTTTTCATCTAAGCGGCGAGCGCGACGAGTTCTATCCGTCGGCAAGAACAAGTTATTACCCAGCGCAACTACGTACGAGAGCGCGCGAGGTTGAATGTAGAAGTTATGATGCCGGCCACGAAATCGTTCCGGCAATGCGAGACGATACAAGAGATTGGCTTAAGGAAAAAGGTTCTGATTGAACAACGCCCAGCCCAGGGAGCGCTCTTCGTCTAGAGCCCGCGCTTGTGCGGTTACGAGAACTGCCGGACAAGTCCGGCGTCTAAACGAGATATTCGGTGGCATCTGAACAAAAAATCTTGCGTATGACACGATATCCATTAACCGCGATTCTGTTGGCCTCCACCGTCTGGTTTGCAGTTGCCTGCCAACGGCCAGCCGCCAAAACTGTCGAGCCATTAAAGCCTCCCGCGCAACTGACCGAGACCACTTCATTGCCCGCCAACAGTTCGCCGAATCTGAAAGTAGTCATTGACGGCGCGATCGATCAAGTTGGCAAGACCACCAGCTACGATCCTTCATATCAGAAGATCGATTATCCCAACGGCGATGTGCCGATCGAAACCGGCGTTTGTTCCGACGTGATCGTGCGCGCGTTTCGCAAAGTCGGGCTCGATTTGCAGAAGGACGTGCACGAGGACATGAAAAGAAATTTCTCGGCTTATCCGACGCGCTGGGGATTGAGCGGGCCCGACGCGAATATCGATCATCGGCGCGTCCCCAACCTCATGACCTATTTCACTCGTCAGGGCAAGTCGCTTTCGACTGGTGGCGACAGTAAGACATTTCTGCCTGGTGATATCGTCACGTGGGACCTTGGCCTTGGCAGTGAACACATCGGCATGGTCGTCAATGTCTGGTACAAACCCTCACAACGTTATCTGATCGTGCATAACATCGGCGCCGGCACGCGTATGGACGACATTTTATTTGCGTGGAAGATCACTGGACACTATAGATTTTTCTGAAGTCCGTTAGGGACGAGATGTTTATAGTGGCGCCGGCGCCAGAAAATTCCTAGCGCCCTTAAGCGCGTCATGTTATAAGGACGCGCCTAAAGGCGATTTTTAGTTACCGAGGAGTTCTTGAAAACATGAGAAGCTTGCTCTATTTCGTCACATTAGGCGTTATCTTCTTTGCTCAAGCCGCATCGTCGGCGCAATCGAATAAACTCGATGGGACCAGCGAAGCTGCCATCCGCGCGGTGCTCAACGTGCAGCGTGACGCGTGGAATCGCGGCGACATCGAAGGCTACATGGAAGGCTACGACCGTTCGCCTGACACTGTGTTCGTTTCCGGCGATCGCATCAATCGCGGTTGGCAGATGGTTTTGGATCGCTACAAAAAGAGCTACGACTCCAGAGAGAAAATGGGCGTACTGACATTCTCGGATATTGAAATAACGATGCTGAGCAAGGATGCTGCCGTGGTCCTTGGCCGTTGGCGATTGAAGCGAGCGAGTGATGAACCGCACGGAACATTCACGCTGCTGTTTCGCAAGACGAAGGCCGGGTGGAAGATTGTTCACGATCACACTTCATCGGCTTGAACGCTAACCTGATGATTGAGCCGAAAGAAACCAATCTCGCCACCATCGAACGCGCCGTCGAAGCGCGCAGCGGCGCCTTGAAGAAGGAACTAGGTCTCTTCGATCTGGTTCTCACGCAAATTGTCTTTGTCGTCGGCACTGTCTGGGTAGGCTGGGCAGCCAAGCTGGGCAACTCACAGATGGTGTTTTGGCTGCTGGCGATTTTCACCTTCTATTTGCCGCTGGCGGCGGTAGTCATCTTCATCAATCGTCTGGCGCCTTTGGAAGGCGGTCTTTATCAATGGGCCAAAGTCGCTTTCAATGATTTTGTGGCCTTCATGGTCGCATGGAACTTCTGGATTTTCGGCATTCTGGTGATGTCCGGCATCGGACTGATCATCAAGAAGAACATCGCCTATGCCATCGGGCCGCGGGCCAACTGGATGCACGAGAATAAGTGGATGACGACGCTGATTTGCACGCTACTAATGATCGGAATAATCGCGGCGTCGAGACGAGGTCTGGCGCTCGGCAAGTGGGTGCAGAATTTTGGCGGCGCGTTTCTAATTTTGACCTTCATCACTCTGATCCTCTTGCCGTTCATTACTGCCGGCCGCGGCTCACTGGCGAACTATCATCCGTTCTCGACCAGCCTTCCGAAATTCAGCGTTTACAACATCAACGTGTGCAGCAAGCTCGCGGTCGGCGCACTCTCAGGTTTTGAATACATCGCGATACTCGCCGGCGAGTGTCGCGCGCCGGCGCGAAACATCAGCCGCTCGGTGATCATCTCGGCCCCAATAATCGCGCTGATGTTTATTCTGGGAACAGGTTCGGTGCTGGCGTTCGTCACGCCCGAGACGGTCGATCTAATCGGACCCATTCCGCAGGTTCTTAGTCGTGGGTTCAGTTCGTTTGGCTGGGTTTCGACTTTGGTTTCGCTCACGATCTTCGGCGTGGCGGCGCGGCAAATCGCTTTGATGAGCATCTACTTCGCGGGCAATACGCGCCTGCCGATGGTGGCCGGTTGGGACAATCTTCTGCCCGCGTGGTTCGCGCGTCTGCATAAACGCTATCGCACGCCGGTGAACTCGATTCTGGTAGTTGGCATCGTGACGCTGGCATTCAGTCTTGTCAGTCTGATCCGCGTCAGCGAGCAAGAGGCCTTTCAGCTTCAGGACAATGCCGCCGGCGTGTTCTACGCTTTGATTTATCTGGTCCTTTTCGCGATCCCGATTCTGGCAATGAAGCGGTTTGGCTCGAGGGCTCCGTGGTGGCTTAAGGTCGCGTCCGCATCCGGCTTCATCGTGTCGGTGGTCTATGCTTTCTTCACCGTGTTCCCGATCATCGACGTCAGCAGTCGCTTGCTTTTTGCCGCCAAGATTATCGCGGTAGTAGTTGGCGCCAACGTAATCGGCGTCACCATCTACGTCCTCGACAAGAGACGGCGTTAGAGTACCGACTTTAGTCGGGCTTTGTTTTTGAGCGAACGGAAAGCCCAACTAAAGTTGGTACTCTGAACACCGTTATGCTGGCCTTCAAGTCGAACCTGTGATAATCATCTGGCGCGCTAACTTCAGCATCAACCCTCAAAGGAGAATGAGATATGGGCAAGATTAACTTCGGTCGGGTCCTGCTCGGCGGTTTGGTGGCAGGCATCATAATGACTATTGGCGAATACCTGCTGAACGACTTCGTTCTGAGAAGCCAGATGAAGGACTACTTTGCGGCACACAGGTTCCCCACGCCCGGCGGCAGCTTCATGGTGATCGCAATCGCGGCGACGGTGGTTCTGGGAATCGCGTTAGTCTTGCTTTATGCGATGATCAGACCGCGCTTCGGGCCGGGGCCAAAGACGGCGATCATTGCCGCTTTGACCGCGTGGTTCCTGGTTTTCCTTTACAATAACGTGATTGGAGTCGCCCTCGGTTTCGTTCCGGTGAACATGCTGGCCATCGCGTTTGGATGGGAATTGGTTGAGTATCTAGTGGCTGGGCTTGTAGGCGCCTGGTTGTACAAAGAGGTGTGACGAGAGCGAGCAACTGAAGCGCAAACCAGACCTCTGATGAGTTGGAAGCGACTGTTCGTATCAATCCCGATCGGCTTTCTGATCATGATCGCCGACGGCGTGTTATTGATGTTGGTCAACCGGCTCTATCGACCTGGTCATCCGCCAGCCTGGATAATCGCTGCCTTCTATTACTTCGACGCCTGGCCGCTTTTTATTACGCAGCATCTATTTCCCAACCAGGGCGCTGGGCCGACGTTCCTCGCCGTAGCTGCGGCCGGACTGATCGATCTGATCGTTTTCTCTGCAATTGTTTATGCGTTGCTCTCATGGCGTGCTCGCAAGTGAGTTGAATGATCGCGTGCTTGACGCAGCGCGTGATGCAAACCTAAACTTAATAACTTGCCCGGATTGGCACAAGGACCTGCCGCTGTCCAGTTCGCACGTCTTGGCTTTAATCCAATCAATCCATCCAGTTTGACTCCTGAAGAGAGTAAGATGCCTAGCGCCAGTATTATGAAAGTGGACGAGAAGACCAGGCTACAGCCAGTGCCGCTGCTGGATTTAAAGGCCCAGTACACCGCTATTCGGGAAGAGGTGCGCGCAGCGATCGATAGGGTTGCCGATTCTCAGCGGTTTATCCTCGGCCCGGAGGTTGAAGCGCTGGAGCAGGAGGTCGCCGATTACTCACAGTGTGCGTTCGCTATCGGAGTCTCATCCGGCTCTGATGCGTTGCTGGTGGCGCTGATGGCTACAGACTTGAAGCCCGACGACGAAGTAATAACGACGCCGTACACGTTCTTTGCCACCTCAGGAGCGATCGCCAGACTCGGCGCAAAACCCGTCTTCGTAGACATCGACCCGCTCACCTTCAATATTGATCCGAATAAGATTGAGGTGGCGATAACCGATCGAACGCGGGCCATCATGCCGGTGCACCTGTACGGACAGATTGCCGAGATGGATGCGATCATGGAGATCGCCAATCGTCATAAACTCTATGTTATCGAGGATGCGGCGCAAGCTATCGGCGCGGAGTATCACGGAAGACGCGCCGGATCGATTGGGCATCTTGGTACTTTCAGTTTTTATCCATCTAAGAATCTGGGGGCCTTTGGCGACGGTGGAATGGTGACCACCAACGACTCGGAGTTGGCTGATCGCATAAGGCTGCTCCGCAATCACGGCGAGACTCCGAAGTATTACAGCAGAGTCATCGGCGGAAACTTTCGGCTCGACGCGATTCAGGCGGCGGTATTGAGAGTAAAGGCGAAATATCTGGACCAATGGACTGAAGGTCGACAACGAAATGCGGCGCTCTACCGCGAGCTTTTCGCGGAAGCCGAGTTGGCCATTCGGCCTGAATCGCTTTCCTATCTACAATCTGATGTAAATTCAAACGGCGCCGCGTTTGCGCTGCGCGAGATGAGGGGTGTAGTGCTCCCGGCTGAGGCCGCGAATCGCCGTCACGTTTATAATCAGTTCGTCATTCGCAACGGTCAGCGCGATGCCTTGATGGCTTTCCTCAAAGAGCGCAAGATTAGGACCGAGATTTATTATCCCGTACCCGCGCATTTACAGGAATGCTTCGTCGATGCTGGTGGTAAGGTTGGCGACTTTCCAATCAGCGAGTGTGCGGCTGAGGAAACCCTGGCTTTGCCGATCTACCCGGAATTGACGGAGGATATGCTGAGCACGGTCGTGAGTGCGATAGCAGATTTCCATCACGGAGAAAATTTTCGATGAAACCGAAGAAAGCTTTAATCACCGGACTTACCGGCCAGGACGGCAGTTACCTGGCCGAACATTTACTCTCGCTCGGCTATGAAGTGCATGGGCTGGTGCGGCGCGTGGCTCTGGAAGATCCAGGACGCAGATTCAATCGCATCGAGCATCTGCTGGACCAGATCACGCTGCACGCCGCTAGCCTGGAAAGCTATCCCAGCATCTTTCACATTTTCAGTCGTCATCAGTTCGACGAGTGCTATCACCTCGCGGCGCAGTCGTTTGTCGGTGAAAGTTTCGCGGACGGATTCTCGACGATGAACACTAACATCAACGGCACCCATTACATGTTGGCGGGGTTGCGCGAGCTGCAACCGCAGTGCAAATTCTATTTCGCCGGTTCGTCGGAAATGTTCGGCAAAGTGCGTGAGGTGCCACAGAAGGAAACTACACCCTTCCATCCTCGCTCACCTTATGGAATTAGCAAAGTGGCTGGCTTCGATTTGACGCGCAATTACCGCGAAGCTTACGGCATGTTCTGCGTCAGCGGAATTTTCTTCAATCACGAGAGCCCTCGGCGCGGCTTTGAGTTTGTCACTCGCAAGATCACGTCGGCCGTGGCGCACATTCACCAGGGACTCGCGTCGGAATTGCGCGTCGGCAACCTGGAAGCGCGCCGCGACTGGGGGCACGCTAAGGATTACGTGCGCGCGATGCATTTGATGGTCCAACGCGAAGAACCGGAGGATCTGGTGGTGGCGAGTGGTGAATCGCATTCAGTGCGAGAGTTCTGCGAGTTGGCCTTTGCCGAGGTGGGACTTGATTACCGCGATTACGTGATCCAGGACGAAAAGTTCTATCGCCCGGCCGAAGTGGAACACCTCATCGGGGACTCGAGCAAGGCGCGTGAGGCGCTCGGTTGGGAGCCCCAATACACTTTTCAGGAACTTGTAAAAGAGATGGTCAGCCGCGATCTGGAACTGGCCGGCAAGGCGGCCGAGATGGCTTCGTCGGCGGGAGCAATCGCTTAATTCAGCGGAATGCGGCGTCGGCGCCACCTCGTCGAATGTTTTTCGCGTAAGTTATGCGTGATTGTCAGAGTGTTGAAATCAGAGCGGCAGCCGCAAACGGGCTTCGCATCCCGGCCCCTGGGCGCGATTCTCGAGCGTGAGCGCGCCGCCGTGAGCTTCGGCGATTTGGCGCGACAGCACGAGACCGATACCGGAACCGCCCGCTTTAGTCGTGAAGAATGGAACGAATAGATTAGCAGTATTCGCCACGCCCGGCCCTTCGTCGCGGACCCAAACTTCGAGTTGGCCATTTTTGTGAACCCAGCCGGCTTCGACTCGACCTTCAGTTTCCTGTGCGGCATCGACCGCGTTGCGCAACAGATTGATGAGCAGTTGTTCCAACTGCGCGCTGTCGCCTTGCACGACGATCTCCGGGCCACCGACGATCTTAACCGGCGACCTCGTTTCGAGACTGGCAACGCGTCGTACGAGATCGCCGATATGGACTGGCTCGAATTTTGGCTGTGGCAATCTGGCCACCTTTGAGTACGACTCGATAAACCGCGCGAGCGAGTCGGCGCGCGAAGAGATTACTCCGAGACCCCTCTGCATGTCGTCGCGCCAGTCTGCGCCCTGGTGCTCACGTCGAAGCAGGTCCGCCAGGCTGCCCGCTACTGACTTGATCGGGGCCAGAGAGTTGTTCAACTCATGACCGAGCACGCGCAGTAATCGCTGCCAGGCTACGCGCTCTTCTTCGCGCAGCGTCTGGCTGAGGTCGGCCAGCACCAACAACTGATGAGAGACGCCACCCTCGCGAAACGTGCCCTGTCTAACACTCCAACGTCCGGCGCCGCCCGGAAAAACCATCGGTATCGTGTGCGAGTTGCTGGTATCCGGTTGAGCATAGCAAGCCGCAAGACCCAATTCCTCCACAGTTCGCCCGAGCAGACGAATCTCCGGTTGGGCCAGCAACTTTTCACCCGAGCGATTCACCAGCCGCAGCCGCTGTTTTCCGTCGAAGGCGAAAACTGCCACGTCGATTTCCGACATTACCGTGCGCAACAAAGCGGTCGCTTCCAATGCGCCCAAACGTTGCTCGCGCAGAGTCTGTCCCAGTTCATTAACTTCGAGCATGACCTCGCCCAGCGCATCGCCGACCGTGGCGCGCCGACCGCGCAGCGAATAATCGCCTTCGCGCAACGCGGCGAGAATGTTTGACAGAGTTTGGAGCGGACGGACAATTCGCTCCTTCAGTTTGAAGGCAACGACCAGCCACCCGAGCACGAGGAAAAGATCGATGGTCAACTGACTACGAGTTGAGTAATCGCCGAGCCAAAGCAATAAGGCACAGAGAGCCACGGCCGGCAGGCCCGCCAAAAGCGAAAGCAGTGTAACGCGACGTTCGAAGCGCATTGTCGCGCCGCGTTTTAAGGTTGGATCGAGGGCGGAAAATGCTGACTGATTGTGTGGCGGTTTCAGCATAGATTTTACAACGCCGAAAAACTCATACCTGATAAACCGGCGGAGCGGGTGGAAGCATAATGCCTGCGGTGAAGCGCAGCGGAACCCCAGGATTTCGGACTCCAAGGCTGCATCAACTTGTTCAAGGGCACTGCTACTTTGTTACCGAAAGGCACAAGCCAACGCTGGTCTTTATGATAACCCATACTTCTGCAAACGACGGTAGAGCGCGCTGCGGCTCAGACCCAGCGCCTCAGCGGCAAGATTCGCATTCCCGTCAAATCGCGACAGGGCCT
>QHXG01000245.1 GCA_003222845.1 Acidobacteriota bacterium
CAATTGACGATTTTTACTGAGAAGAGATCAGAGGTCGGAGTTCAGAGGTCGGAGAACAGAGGGCGCTTCGGTGAACCTTTCTTTGAACATCTGTCTAAGACTACATATACTTCTCACGCACATTCACGTATGAGTACGGACGCCAGGCAAACCGAATTGGAACTTTCTCCTGAGATTTCTTTGTTGCTGGCGTGTGCGCGCACTTGCATTGACCGGGAAGCGGCTCATCGAATTAAAGAAGCTGCCCGCCGATCGCTGGACTGGGATCGTCTGATTGAGACGTCTCTTACTCATGGCCTGATGCCTTTATTATATGAAAATCTCAACACTCATTGCGCCGACATCGTGCCGCCAAGTCGTCTGAAGCAACTCAAAGATTTATTCCAAAAGAATGCTGCGCGCAGCGTGCTTTTGACCGGGGAACTGGTGGACATTCTCGATCTGTTTGCGACCGAAGGAATCGAGGCCATGCCCTACAAGGGACCGGCGATAGCGATTTCTATCTACGGGCGTCTCGCGCTGCGTCAATTCTCGGATCTGGATATCCTGGTGCGCAAACGGGACGTTTGGCGCTGTCAGCAACTGCTGATCTCGCGTGGTTACCAGCCTCACTTTGATATTACTGAACGGCAGTTGCCATCCTTTCTGAAGTTAGGTTACGTGCAAATGTTGACGCGCGATCGGGGCCAGAGCGTGGTCGAGTTGCATTGGGGAATCGCGTCGCGGTTTTTTATGTTCCCGCTCGACACGGATCGTTTTTGGGAACGGCTGCGATCTGCGAATTTGATGGGCCGGAAAATTCTGGCGCCTTCAACCGAAGATCTTTTATTGTTACTTTGCGTGCACGGCGCCAAAGACCTTTGGGAACGACTGGAGTGGATCTGCGGAATTGCCGAGCTAATTCGGGCTCACGATGATATTGATTGGAACGCACTAACGCGGAATGCAAAGGAGTTGGGTGCGGAAAGAATTCTCTTGCTGGGCCTATTTCTGGCGAGCGACTTATACGGCGCAGAATTGCCCGGCTCAATCGTACGCAGAATCGATGAGCAACCGACAATTAGATCCCTGGCCGGCGAGGTTCGAGAAAACTTGCTCCAACCAAACCCGGCAGCGCGCGGATTGCGCCAGAGAATTCTCTTTCATATTCGGACGAGGGAAAGATTGACTGACAGGTTTCGCTACTGCACGCGGCTCCTCTTCACGACGACACCGATTGACTGGCAGACATGGCCGTTGCCGGCATCTCTCAGCTTTCTCTATCCTTTGTTGAGGCCGTTGCGCCTGGCCAAAAAGTACGCGCTGGATCACACTAAGAGCCTTTCTTGTTTTTGAGAATCTCACTCCTGCGCTTGAGTCTTCGATTCCATAAATGCTAACCGGCCGCGACATCGTTTATATCTCCAGCATCGAGTGGACTTTCTTGTGGCAGGTGCATCAAGAGATTGCGTTGCGACTCGCGCGTGCGGGAAACCGGGTGTTGTATATCGAAAACATGGGGGTCCGTTCACCGGGACTGAAAGATGCCTCGCGGATAGTTTCTCGTCTGAAGCATTGGGCCGGATCGTTCATGTCAAGAGGGGTGCGCGAAGTAGCTCCAAACCTTTACGTCTGCTCGCCGCTCGTCATGCCTCCGTTCGGCTCGTCGATTCGGCGGCGAATGAATCGTCACTTCTTATTGCCCGCAATAGGCCGCACCGCGCGCCGGCTTGGCATGCGCGATGTTTTGGTATGGACCTATCTGCCGACCGACAGCGCCGTAGACTTAGTCAAACTGTTCTGGAATTCGCGTGGCGCAAGCATCTATCATTGCCTTGCCGATTTTCCAGCCTTGAGTGCAACTCCTGATGAATTGACGCAAAGCGAAAAGGACCTGGCACAGTTAAGCGATCAGGTGTTTACAAACTGTAGCCGCCTTTCCGAGCGCCTGTTCCAGTGGAACGACAATGTTTCGATTTTCCCGCCAGGTGTCGATCTCGCGGCCTTCCCGCCGGATGAGTCTCTCGAACAGCGGGTTCGTTCTGGAGATTCGGTTCAATTCGACAGTTCAAAGCATGCCGCGCAGTCGGGTCCCGTCATCGGCTATGTCGGCGGCCTTCACCGGCATGTCGATTTCGATTTGCTCGCCGAGATGGCCGACGCGCGTCCGAACTGGTCCTGGGTGTTAATAGGACCGTTTCAAACGTCTGTCGAGAAGCTGCGTGGTAAAGACAACGTCCTCTTACTTGGTCCAAAGCTACATGACCAATTGGTCTTTTACGTGCGAAGTTTTGACGTGTGCCTGGTGCCTTATGTGAAGAGCGTCTACACCGAGACGGTCGTGCCCGCTAAGCTGAATGAATATCTGGCGGTCGGTAAGCCCGTGGTCGCAACCGATTTGCCGACGATCCGGGAATTCAATGACCGGCATAACGTTTTGATCGCCACTGAAAACCGTGCGGACAAGTTTCTGCAAGCAATCGAAGACGCCCTGCGCCTCCCAAACGATTCGGAAACGATCGAGCGGCGCCGCCAAGTGGCGGCTTTGTGCGACTGGAACTTACAACTACACGCCATGAGCGATCTGGTCGAGCAGAAACTTCGCCACAAACGCTACTAGCCCGCATCATTCATGAAAGCGGTAAGCGAGCAGTCCGCGGAGCGGATGACCGATAGTATATTTTCGTCCGTCCGCTTCGCGGACTTATGATGAAAGCTTCATTCACGAATAATGCTGGCTAGGCAAAGCCGCTCGCTAGCGTTCTCACTCGCTAATTGCCTTTCGAATCTCCGCCAAATCAGGATCGTTGGGCTGAGGGCCCAACTCCAGATACCGTGACCATGCAGCCTTCATCTTAACTAGATTGGCAGGATCGTAAACCGTAAGTTTGCGGTATGCCTGGCCGAGCTGCTTGAAGATCAGCGGTGGTGGATTAGGAATGCGCGCTGTAATGTCTTCCAAACCGGCAGCCCCTGCTTCCAGCATTTCACGATCATTTCCATGCGCCGCTCCGTAGCTGATCAGAAAGCTGGAGCGATTGAACCGCGCGGCCCAATAGTCTTTTATCAGCAGGTTCTCCCACGATCCGCTCGGGTAAGTGCGCAATGTGTTGAGGTCAAAATTTGGAAGCCCTTTTTCGCTTTCTTCAACGTAGGCGTGAGCGTTGAAACCGTCTCGATTGGAGACGATCATATTCAGGGTTCCGAATGGCCAGAATTTGTAGTCTTTTTCCCAGCTCCTATCGGTCTCGTATAAAAAAGAATCCAGATTAATAAACATCCTGAAGCGGTTGGCGTTTGCATCGAAGAGCTGTTTCGTATCGTAGCCGGCAGTCCCGGGCGCTCCATAGAATGGGCCGGGAATCGTGACTTCCGGATAATTGGCGTTCACCAATCGCTTCATCCAAGTCTTCTTCAAATACTCCTGATCAATCACGCGAACGTCGTTTCGATAGCCTTCGCACTGCTGCAGATAACCGAGCACATTGATCATCAGGTCGCCCTTGGTCCAGAGAAGGGAACCGGGAGGAAGCGCTGTAAGTAATGCGCGTCCATAATCTCTGATTACGAAGTTATGCCTCTGGCTCTCGGTCGCGAAATTTGTCAACGCGTGCGCTGAGATCACCAACACCGCGACCGACGCCATTTCCACATTCCGCCAACGCGATTGGGGAATGAAAGCAGCCAGCGCGCCGAAGCCAAGCCCTGCCCACACACAGACCACAAGTGTTGCCTGCTGCCAGAACCGCATGTGGATTCCGAGAAAGAGAGGATCATCCAGCGGAAGATTCGCCAGCGCATGGAAGACGAGCACGTACAAGCAAAATGCGACTACCGTCGTCGTAGTCAAACTAGCCGTTTTCTTATTACGCAGAGCGAAGTACAGACCGATTAATGCCAGGACTAATCCTATGTAATAGACTTGAGCCGGCAACGCTAAAAAAAACTGGCGCATACCCAGCAGGAAATTTCCCCGAGTGTCCAACTTGTGCGCACCGAGCTGAAGCGTTCCATACTCACGCCTCAGCAGGTGGACCACAAAGCCCTTCAACGTGGACGTGTGCCCCCAGGAAAATGGCGCCGTGTGAAGATCGGCCAGCGGAAGATAAACATAAGGAAGAAGCCCAACGCAGAAACAAACGGCTGTTACCATCAGCGGTCTGAGCGACCAGAGCTTTGCGCGCCCGGTAATGAAGATCCACACCATGATGGGCGCACCGAAGAAGAGGCTGGTGTGGTGATTGGACATTCCCAAGCCGAAGGCGAGGGCACTGAGATAGGCAAATTTTAGTTCGCGGTCTTCCTGGTAACGGACTGCCAGATAGATCATTAGCGCTACGATCAGATTATTTAGCGCAAAGACCTCGGCGACTACCGCGTAACGCCAGACCAAAGGCGAAAATGCAAACAGCCCCGCAGCCAACAGACCCGCCCAAGAATTCCTGGTCCAACGTCTGACCGCCAAAAGCAATATCACCGCCGCGCCTGTGTCGCACAGGGCTGACAACAGATTTACCCGCCAGGCAATCGTACCGAAAGGAATGAATGTGAAGAGCTTCGCGAGCATCGTGAACAGCGGATAACCAGGCGGATGCGCCACGCCTGATTTGTAAGCGACGGTAATTAGTTCTCCCGTGTCTCCACCGACGATACTTGGCGCCAAAGTGCTGAGGTAGACAAGAAAAACTCCGAGAGCGGCGATCACGGGTAACCCCCATCGGAGCAGTCTGGACTCTTGATCATGCGCCGGTTCTATTGGTGAGAAGGATGGAAGCTCAGCCGGTCGATTCCGGTTTTTCTTCGCCATTCGGCATAACTATAGCGAAAAATGTTTAGGTGGCGCGAGCGATTGGCGGGCTTTCAGCGTACCAAGATTTTGTAGGTAACTCCCTCTCCCTTTGGGAGAGGGCTGGGGTGAGGGTGTAGCTGAGTAACAAGAAAAGAAAACTCTCCTCTGTCCTTTTTCCTGTCCACCTCCGATAAAAAAGGAGAAAGAAGTATTTTGGTTTTTGTCGCTAGGCCCTCACCCCGGCCCTCTCCCAAAGGGAGAGGGAGTCTGCTGGGCTGCGCTCAGTTGCTGACGGCATTTCGAATCTCCGTTAAATCAGGGTCGTCGGGCGAAGGACCCAGCTCGAGATACCGTGACCAAGCATCTTTCATCTTAACGCGATAAACGGGATCGTAGATGGCAAGTTTGCTATAAGCCAAACCTAACCTCTTAAAGACCCATGGTTCGCGGAGGTGAGCACGCTCGACCGAATCCGCCAGGCCCGCGGCGCCCGCCTCCAGCAGGTAGCGATCATTTTCGTGAGCGATTCCGTAATCGATTAGGTAGTCGGCTCGGTTGAGGCGGGCCTCCCAGTAATATTTCAGCATCTCGTTTTCCCACGAGCCATTTGGATATCTGGCCAGCATGGCCACATCTAATTGAGGCAGTGCACTCTCGCTTTCGCGAAGATAAACGTAGGGATCGATTGACACATGTTTTGAAACGATCCAGCTTGTCATTCCAAAAGGCCACATGCTGTAATCCTCATCCCAACTCCAATCGATATTCGCGCCAGCTTCCCAACGGTTGGCGAACATTTTGAAGTGCTCAACGTTCGCGTCAAAGAGTTGCTTGGCATCATAACCGCCAACTCTTGACCGGCCATAAACCGTCCCGGGAATAGTTACCTCAGGGTAGTTGAAATTCATTAGACGTTTCGCCCACGGAATTCTAAGCGTCTCGCGATCTATAACTCTGACGTCGCTTCGATACCCTTCGCACAGTTGTAGATAACGCGCTGTAAAGGTCACCAAATCTTCTCTCGACCAAAATATGGAATTTGGCGGCAGGGGCCTGAGTAACTCACGCGCGAAGTCCTGGGCGGAGGTGTTGAGGTGTTGGTCCGCAGCCCGAAAGTCAACGGCGACCTCGGCCAAAACCAGCGCGAAGACGATACCGGCAATCGGCACCCTGTGCCATTTCCATCGCGGAACCCAAGCCGCCAGCGATCCAAAGCCGACCCCTGCCCAAACACAGATCAAAATGTTCGGCTGTTGCCAGAACCGAGTTTGGACCTGAAGATAAAGCGGCTCACTAAAAGGTAGATTGGAGAGCGCGTTGAAAGCGATCAAGTACAAGCAAAACGATACCACCGTCGCCGTAGTCAGGCTGGTGTTTACTTTGCGATACAGATGGTGGGAGAGCCCGACAAGTGCAAGCACGATTCCAACATAAAAGACATTTTCCGGCGCTGCGGAAAAGTATGCGTCAAGCCCACGAAAAAAATTTCCCGGTGCCTCTAATCGGTGCGCTCCGAGTTGAAGGGTTCCGTACTCGCGTCTCAACACATGCGTAAAGAAGCCGTTCAGCGTAGAAGTATTTCCCCAGGAGACAGCCATCATACGAGTGTCCGCCAATGGCAGGTAGACGTAGGGCAATAAACCAACGAAAAAACAACCCGCGCTGATCAGAAGTTCTCGGAACGTCCAAAGCTCACGGCGTCCCGCGATGAGGATCCAAAACATGATCGGCAAACCGAAGAAGAGAGACGTATGATGATTGGACATTCCCAAGCCGAAAAAGAACGCGGTCAGATAGGCGTACTTTCGCTCATGTCCCTCAGCGTAACGGATCGCTGAATAAAGCATCAACGCTACGATCAGATTATTAAGCGCGAAGACCTCGGCGATCGCGGCGTAACGCCAGACCAATGGAGAAAATGCAAACAGGCCGGCCGCCAACAGACCCGCCCACTCATTCCTCGTCCAGCGCCGAACCGCGAGCAGAATAATGACAGCAGCAGCGCTATCGCAGAGGGCGGACAACAGATTCACGCGCCAGGCAATTGTGCCGAACGGAATGAATGTGCAGAGCTTGGCCAGCATCGTAAAGAGCGGATAACCGGGCGGGTGCGCCACGCCTAATTTGTAAGCGATGGTGACCAATTCACCCGTGTCTCCACCGACGACGCTCGGCGCCAGGGTTCGAAGGTAGATCAAAAAAACACCAAGGCCGGTGAGCGCGGGCAGGGCCCATCCAAGCAAGTAAGGGTCTTGCTCGCCGGGGTCCGTTTCCGGTTCTCTTGCTAGCGCTAAAACAGGCTGACCGCGCTCTTCATCGGACATAAGAGGTGAATTGTACGCACGACGCGATCTGAGCCAAAGCGGTCGAGATAAGTCACTTGTGTTTCAGACGCCTCACTCGTAATCTTTTGCTCTTTGATCTTCGAAATCGAAGCTTTGGTCCAGATCGAGCCTCAAGCTTAATCAAAAACGAAAAGGATGAACAAAGAACGCACGCTAGTCATCGTGCCTACTTACAACGAGCGCGAAAATGTGCCGAAGCTTATCCAGCAGATCTTTTCTATTGTGCCGGAAGTGGATGTGCTCCTGATTGACGACAACTCGCCGGATGCCACCGCTAACTGCGCGGAGGAGTTATTTGGTAGTGATCCGCGCTTTTCAATCATGCGCCGAGTTGGCCCACGCGGGCTGGGACGAAGTTATGCTGAAGGCTATCTTTACGCGCTCAATCGCGGCTACACGCTGATGGTTCAAATGGATGCTGATTTTTCTCACGACCCGAAGTCCATACCGGATCTAATCAAAGCGAGCGACACCGCCGAAGTTGTGGTTGGCTCACGCTACTGCACGGGAGGACGTGTCCGCAATTGGCCCCGTCGTCGCCGTTTCCTTAGTCGCTTTGCGAATTACTACGTCGCTCTGATTACCGGGCTGAAAGTGCAGGATGCGACCAGTGGGTTCCGCTGCTTCAGCAGGAGCGCGCTCGAAACTATCCTCGATCAGCCCGTGCTCTCGGAAGGATATGCGTTCCAGGTTGAGACTCTTTACCGCGCATACAAAGCAGAACTGTCGATTGTTGAAGTGCCGATAACTTTCGCTGACCGTCAACGAGGAAAATCAAAGATCTCCCGCAGGGTCATCTTCGAGTCGATGCTGATGCCATGGCGTTTGCGGTTTCATCATGGCTAGGCGGGCTCACTCTGTCGTCAAATCGCTTCGCACGAAGACTAAAAGTTCGATGCCGGGACGCAATGTATAGGTCCCACTGGGATTTACGTTCGAGTTGATCAAACGGTAGGCCGTACCCGACATGGTCACAATATCGGCTACTTGAGTTGGGGACGCGATAATAATTGGCTCGGTGAACGGAGTAACTTTCCCGTAGTAGGTGACATTTGAGTAGTTGCGAAGATACCAAGGGAGCGGCCAGTAATCAGGTGACGCAATTGCGATCGCTGTCTGCTCGCGTGTTCCGGCGCGTTGTGCCGTTGCGTCAATTTGCTCGAGGAGCGGAAATATGTCTCGCTGCGTATGAACATAAACGTAGGCGTAGGCGGGGTCGTCGTAATGAACAAAGTTAAGACTTAACATTTTATAGCCCGATATCGCGAGCGCTCCGGTCCCGATCAGCAGAGCGATTACACCAAGCTTAGCCGCAACTGCTCGTTCGTAGATTTCCTGTAATGCGTACCCACTGGTAACCGCCATCGGCACTACGAAGTTCAGCATCAACCAAGGTGTCTTGTAGGGAATCAACGAGTATGCCGAGAGCATTCCGAAGGCACAGAGCGCCATGAAAATCGCAAAGCTATTTGTGCGCCAGAGTGCCAAACCCAAACCCGCCAAGCCGAGCAGCAGAAGCGGCGATTCTTCCTGCCACAACCACGAAACATAAGTGGACCAGGGATGCACGTGCACGTGCTCGCCGGTCTGCGTCCAGAATTGAAGTGACTTTAGCGCATCGTAGAGGCCATTCGGATAATTGGTAAAAAACGATGAGTAGAAGACAATCTCGATAATCAGGAAAAGTGAAACCGCGGCGACCAAAGAGATGATCAGCGATGATGGGCCGCCAAATCTCTCGGTCGCCGATCGCAGGCGTTCTACGATCGTCCTCCTCTTTTCTGTCGCCGATCGTTCTTTGCTGGTACGTTCGCGAAGCTCGCGCAGTTTGACAAACAAAGCGGTCAGCACGAGCGCTATTAGCAACACGACGGCCGAGAGGATCGCGGTTTCCTTCGTCGCAAACAATAGCGCCGCAGTGGCGGCGGATAGTAACAGGTACGCCGGCCGCCCAGTTTCGTAAAACCGCGACGCCGCAACGACGAGGCCCAGCATGAAAAAGACGAGCAGTGTCTCGTGGATAAAGTAGCGCGAAAGATAAACCGCGCCGGGCGAAACGGCCAGCAAAGCGGCGCCCGCGAGCGCAGCGATGGTGCCAATCCGTCTTCTGAGGGTTAGTACCAGCCAGATTGTAGCGACGCCGAACGCGGCTGTTGTGAATCGAATGGTAAAGTCGTTAAGCGCGTGGGCTTCTGCGAAGGATTTGCCGAACAGCAGCCGTGAGATCCAGGGAATTACCGCGGCGAAGTAATAGAGCGTTGGTCCATGATAGTTCTGTGGGTCGTATTGATAGAATCCCTCATTGACGAGTGTTAGAAGAAACTTGCCGTTGACTCCTTCGTCATGATGAAGCGGTACAAGCGTGAGATCATATAGACGAAGCGCCGCTCCGACGACTAGAACTGCGGCAGCGCTAATGCGCCATCGCAACTGCTTCGCTATCGGCTTATCGAAAGGTTCGTCAGATGTTAGAAGCAAGCTGTGACAGAAGCCCGCGTAAGCAAGGGCGCTCAGGCGGGCGCGTAAGCAATGGCGCTCAGGAAATCATTGTTTGAGAGCCGCGTCAATCAATTCGCGCAGGTGTTCCAACTCTTCGGGCGCGATTAGACGCCCATTTAGAAAAAAAGTTGGTGTTCCTACGACTCCAAGAGATTGTCCGCGTTGCTGATCGGCGGCGATCCGCTGCTGCACCTCTGCTGAATCCATGTCGCTTCGCAGCCGTTTTGGATCAAGCCCCATAATGGTCGCTTGGCGCGCGAAGACTTGCCGCACATCTCTCCAATTACTCCACATCTCCTGCGTGTCATATATGAAGTCGTGCATCTGCCAGAAAGCCCCTTGCAATCCGGCGGCCTCTGCGGCGCGAGCTGCTTCGAGCGCGTTGACATGGAGCTGCGTCATAGGAAATTCTCGGAAAACAATTGCGACGCGGGCGCCGTAATCTTCTTCGACTTTCTTTAAGACTGGATGAACCTTTCCGCATGGAGGGCACTGAAAGTCTCCGAACTCCTCCATCGTGACGCGAGGGCGGTTTGGGCCGATTACCTGTGGCGGCTGCGCGCCCGGCGCTCCCGCTTTGGTATTTAGAACGATGCTTGGCTTTCGTGATCGGTAGAACCAAACGCCGCCGATCAGAGCGAAGACCAGGACGGCGCCGACGATTATGAATGGCAACTTACTTTTCACGATCCATTATTCGACAAAGATATAGTCCGAATTAGTTCCAAATCCTCGGCGGCGGGAATGAACTCAATACTTGACTCGACCAGTGGGTGACGATCACGCCGATTGTGAGACACAGTGCTTAGGGATTTAAGTTCTTGGTGAGTTGATCCGCATACTGCGGGCTCAGCTTCTTCAGACTTTCGTATTGCTCCATCGCGCCTTTGCGATCGCCGTTCTCAAATTTTGCCATTGCCAGGAGATAGCGGGCCTCGGGATTATTGGGATCGATGCTGACGGCTTTTTCAAACTCATCACTCGCGTCTTTGAATCTGTGCTGTCGCCCATAGGCCACCCCCAAAACATAATGGGCGGCGCCGTTTTTCGGATTCAAAGCGAGCGCCTGTTTGTATCGCTCGATCGCTTCTTCGTATTTGTTCTGATTTAAGTAGGCGTTACCGAGGTTGTAATAGACTGAGTCGTTCTTTGGTTCGATCTTCGTCATCATTTCGAATTCCTGGGCCGCTTCCTTGTAACGCTTGAGTTTGTCGTACGTATTGCCTAACGTGTAGTGAGCGTCGGCATCATAAGGGTGGCGGTCGATGGCCTTTTGCAGCGGTTCGATGGCTTTTTCATACTGACCGCCCTGGTAGTAGGTTTGGCCGAGGTTGAAATAGGCATCGGCAATGTCCGGCGCGCTCGGATGCTCTTTGACGTACTTTTCGAGAGTTCCCGCGACCTTTTCGACTACTTCAGGGGCCAGGGGTTGTAGCGCGGAACTATTGCGCGGCACAACGTCCATCGGGACGTTGGACTGAATCGTCGTATCCTTGAGCACGGCAACCGGCTTAGTGATCTCGGCTTCCTGAGGCTCAGGCTTTTTTGCAAAATGCTTTATTGTAAGCAGAAGACCTACCAGAACCAGCGGGAAAAGTAAAAGCAGCCATTGACGTTTCATCTAAGCAAACTCCTCAGAATAAATTCGGGCAATAGTAATATGGCTGCGATCGTAAGACAAGTGCGAAAGCTAAATTATGATACAATCCAGCGCTCGCTGGAGGTTGATGAGGGAAGATGTGCAATCCATTTAAGAGTGAGAGTGAGATACCACTGACGACAGTCGGTGGTGGTTAAATTTCAACCTACAAAACAGAGCGATTCAGGGGCCGTTATATCTCTCAATTTCCAGCCTCACCGCCGCGCTGAGGCTGGAAATTGAGAGATAATGAACTCAGGAGGAGGATGGCTGGTTGGTAGGCTGGAAGTTGAAGTACCACCGATTGAAATCGGTGGTATACCTCAAGACGGCCAACTCTCACCTTAGTTAACCTATCCGCCCGGGCAAACTGAAACAAGATGAGCACGTTTTTGCCAAAAACTCACCAAAAAATCCCCAAAAAACTGTTGACTCGGTTTCAAGCTTGTGCTAAGTTGCCGGTACTTTACGCTTTACCTAGCTTGAAATGGACTGCTGGCGTACCCCGTTGATTGCGAAAACTTTCGGATTTGCGATTGACAGGGTTGGCGGAGAGTGATAGCTTCTCCGCGCTTGTAGTTCGGTATTTTCGTCAAGGAAACGCAGCTTGCCGTAGCTTTAACGCCAGGATAGGTTGAAGGGCTTCAGTTCGCTCGTTTCAATTTTCTATGAACGAAACAACTTTCCCGCTCAAGAGGAGGAATTCCAAGATGCGATCTTCGATTCGATATGGTCTTGTAGCCGTGGGCGCGCTGGCGTTGATGATTGGTATATTCATCGCGCTGCGCCCGCGACTCGAACAGAAGGTGCAAGCTCAGACCTTCAACACCGGTCAGGTGGCGGGTTGCGACGTGACGAGTGCTCCGTCCAAGACTAACCCCTGTCTGGTAATTAGCGCATTTAGAGAAAACGGACCCGGGACCACTGCGGGCTCCGGAAGGAAAGACGAGTTTGTCGAGCTCTTTAACGCGAGCGCAGTGAACGTTACGGTCTCGACCTTGTCAGACGATCCGAACGGCACGTTCAACGGTATTGGTGTGTTTGTATCCGCCGGCGAGGGCTTCAATCCGGCGCCGCCCTTTGGCGGTGGTTTCGGACAAGCGGCCAACGTGTCATCACTTGCCTGCCAAATTAAGGGCGCCACCATAATTAAGGGGAGAACGTGGTTCCTGTGTGGCGGCCAGAACTACGGGCTGAGTAACCTTGGCGGTAACGGTGGAAGATTCCACTCGATTCCGGATGCGGTTATCGGAACCCAAAACGCGGCCACAGCGACGCAGGATATTCCTGACGATGCCGGAATTGCGCTGCTGAATATCGGCAGCAATATCGTCACACAGTGTGTGATCACGTCGGCGGGATGTCCCACTGGATTTAACTTCTCGGCCCTTGGCACCAGTGGAAATGCCGTTGTTTTGGACAAGGTTGGATTCAACACCTACGGTCCAGGCTCGCCGGAGAACACGGGTCCGGGACTTTTCCCGAATAATATACATCCCTCGCTTGCCAGTCAGTACTGTGAGGGCACTTGTCTGCAGCCGGTCGGAGACGCGAGCGTGGTTCCGTTGGGACCGAGCGCGCCGTGTCCAGGGCCGGGGACGGGTAATCAACAGAACCCGCCAAATCCGCTGTATGGCTCTGGCGCGCCGACGGTTCCCGTGGGTACCCAGGATCCAAACACAAACTTCCCGGTTAGCGGCGGTGCAGTCGGCGATGAATTTATTCGCCAGTCCGACGGAACCCCGACCACTACGAGGAAGTGCTATGGTGAGTCCGGCCAGTACAAGATCGAACGTCGTCGATCGGCTAGCACTGACACGCCTACGGCAGGCCAGATTTACCGTGACTCCTTCCGCAGCACGCCGCTCACTACGGAGTATCCGTTTCCGATTGGGGCTACGGGGCCCATTGGAGCATGCGCTAACTCCGTCGGCGGATTCTGTGGCAACTCGGAGGATTTCATCCTCGACGCGCCCAATCCGGCGTCTTCTAACGTTGGCTTGACCTTGACGGGCGTATCACTTATTTCGTCGGTCCTTGGTTCGGCTGGCGTCCACAACTGCGATTCGTCGTTCCATAATGGTTATCTCGATGGGACGGGTTGCACGGCCGCTCGGCCGGGCGGGATTGCCGCCTATGATGGTGCGGGCTCAGCACCGATTATCGGCAACACTCTGGTTTCTTTGAGGGTGTTCGATCCGAACTGCGGCAGTCTGCTTACTTGCGCGGGCTTTGCAAATGCTGAACGCCGGTACTCGCAAGACGCCAGCATTTTCGGTGCCGCCAACGATCCGCTGGGAGTACTTATCCTGAGATTCAGGGTGACCAACCTTAGCGCCGTGGCGGTCACGGGCGGTCGCTTCCGAATTAACGATGCCCTGCTTCCGTGCGGTGGCCAGAGCTACGGCGCGCAAGGTAGTGCTCCGGCTTTCGGTCAGACCACGAGGGCCGGCTCACAAGAGGCGCGAAACCTCCGTGGTCCTAACAATGCAACTCAGCCAGCCGTTACGCCAACGCCAACCTGCGGCACGAGTGGTGCGAATGACGGCTCCGACGGCGTCAGCGCCTATGGTGCAGTCTTGAAGGCCTTGAACTCGCCCGGAGAGTTTGTTGTGGATAGCAACCTGACGCAACAGAGCGTTTGGGGGACCGTACTGGAGGACACTACGGTGACCGCTGGTAATCCACTGCCAGGCTCAACGCCGGCGCCAATCGCTTGTACAAACCCGGGTTGTAATCCAGCGCCGCCGGCTGGTGCGGTATCCGAACACCAACCATTCGGTGGCGGTAGTGACAGCAGTCTGGTCCTGAACGCCACGGCTGCCGGAGGCACTTCGAATAACCTCTGGCCGCTCGGCGGGCCTTTCCCGGGTGTCGGTAGCGGAGCAAATGCTGCCCAGACAGGCTCGTTCAATGCTCTGAGTCTGATCGGCACATCCGGTACTCTTCGCCTCGGCTTCAAGTTTGGCGTGGTGAAGGGCGGGCGCCTGAAGATTGTCATCGGGCGTGAGATTTCCGGGCCGACACCTATACCATAAGGAGTTCGACTGGAGGAATTCCTTTGATGGTTATCTTCGAGCGGGGAGTTAACTCAGGTTTCCCAGCGGCTAATCACCGCTGGGAAACCCCTCTTTCTATAGTTCTTTTTTCTGCTCTTTTCATGTTTGCCGGCGTTACTGTGAGTGGAGTTACAATCCACCAGGAGCCTGGCAAGTTAAAACAAAACGCGGCTAAGCCAGCGACAACGCAGGCGAGTCCGCAAAAACACCCGACGTGGCGCGTTAAGGTAGTTGAAGATTTCGGCGCGCCGTTTGTATCGGTGCACGCGAAGAAGGCGCTTTTCTCAGACGTCGCTTCAGAGATTGGGCGTCAGTTGAAGTTGAAGGTCCCGATCCACGTAACTGATAAGGCCAAGCAGCAATTATTGACAGACGACTTCGACAATTTGCCCCTGGAACAAGCCGTTCGGCGTTTATCGCCACACGCGGTGATCGATTATGTCATGAACGGCGGCGCCGATCCGATGTACCCGGCCAGGAAGCAGGCGCTCACGATCTATTTTTTGGGGTCGGACGAGAAAGCGCCCGATGTTCCGGCTTGGATCATGAAGGACCCTAGTTCAGAGATGTACGTGGGTATGGTCTATGCGACTGAAGATGAAGAGAAGGACGCCCGTGAGAAGCGGAAGAAGGATCTGCAAGTCGCATACAACGACGGCCTTTTTACCCTTCACGTCCACAAGCAGTTTTTAACAGATGTTCTGGAAGAGATTGCCGCGAAAGCGGGAATCGGCCTTAACATCCTCACGACGAACGGGGCGCAAAAGGAAATCGATCAAGTAGTAACCTGGGACGTCGCGGCCGTTAGTTTAGAAGAATTAACAAATACTTGGTTTCCGAGCGGTATTCGTTTATACTCGCGAACTGACTTGGAGAAAGATGTCTCAAAGCCACTTCGTCTGACGATTGAACCTAATCAGGACGCTCAGGCTGAGCAAAATGTCACACCTTGACGGGAGGAACAGAACTTTGATCAAGCAACAAACCGAAACTACTAAGCGGGAACTTACCCCGCAAGAGGGGCAGGCGACAGCGAGAAAGCTTTTTGTCGAACCAGAAATTTCAGGTCCAGTGAACGTTCTCGAAGCCACGGCCTTCTTCCAGATCTTTACGGGTGGCACGGACCCGGGAACTGGTTTACCGGACTAATAATCAGAGCTTGGGCCAGGTTCGGCCGACCATATTCGCGCTCGGACGTTGCCGAAAGGGTTGCAAAACTTGGCTTGCAAGGTTGGACGACCGGCGTTGACGAGATATTACGCCATCGCCGGTCGTTTTCTGTGTGTTGAGGCCCTCGACGAGGCGTCCGCGACTTTATGCGACAAGTTTCTCCGCGACTTCCATCTTGCACCGCTGACTGATGACTCCGCTGCAAAGCCTTCTTACACCATCAAGATTCGATCACGTGGGACACCACCTTCAGTACCTAAGGGACTCGAGAGTTTCGACGTGGCGTTTGGGCAGTGTTATGTCAAGGGGAATCGTTACTACTTAGAAGTCGAAGATTCGTTAATCGTAGTCGGCGCTGAGAGTGAATCTTTGATCGATGTCTGGATCGGGACATCGCCCCATGCCAGGCAGCCACTATCCCTGGTAAACGTGATGTCGTATGCGCTCGAGGCGTCACTGAGGCGATGCGGGCTCTATCAGTTGCACGGCGCTGGCATCATCGAACCGCAAACAGATAGCGGCGCCTTGATAATTGGCGAATCTTGTAGCGGCAAATCGACTTTGGCGACACTTCTCGCGGCCAGAGGTTGGTCATACCTGACGGATGATGCGCTTCTCCTGAACCAGGAGGAAGATGGAGTGCGAGCGCGCGGAATCCGTAAGTTCTTCGCGGCCTCGGAAAAGACGCTCGCCGCGTGTCGATTACCCGAGATGGAGAGTGCGTTAGGTCCTCCGATAACTTCGGATCCCTCAAAGCGTCGCCTCGAGCCAGGCATCGCCTTTCCAGGAAGAGCGAAGGAATCCTGCATTCCTGGCGTGCTGCTGTTTAGTTCGATTACGAACAACCCGAAGAGCGTCATATCAAGTCTTAGTTCCGGCGAGGCCATGGCGCGGCTGATCAAATTTAACCCGTGGGCCAGCTATGATAAGGCGACGGCGCGCGAACATCTCCGACTGCTGAGTAGGCTTGCTAATCAGTGTCGAAGTTTCTTAATGGGCGCAGGGTTGGACATTTTAGCGAGCCCATCATGTGCCGAGGAGTTGTTAATACCTCTGCTGAAGACCTAGGAAGAGCCTGTACTCACACCTTATTCAGCAGATGCTCGGTGAGTCTTACCCGAAGAAGTTCTGATGTCCGCAAGAGTAAACGAATCAGCTACGGAAGTAGGGCCTTGACCTTGTCCAAATATCTTAGGCTTCTGCTTTTGGTACTGGCCGCAGCACTTGGTGCGCTTGATTCGTGGGCTTCGCGGTACTCCCTCAATCCAATGGGCGTTTCATACCTCGATATGGGCGACGCCTTTGTGCGCCGCGATTGGCAGACGGCGCTCAACGGTTTATGGAGTCCGCTCTATTCCTTGCCGCTTGGCCTGTTGGTTCGAGTCTTCAGGCCTTCCCCAAGCACGGAATTTCCGCTTGTACATTTCGCCAACTTCCTGATTTACCTGACCGCGCTCTTTGCCTTTACGCTCTTCATGCGTGAGCTAGTGAGGTGGCAAAACGAGAACCGAGATTCAGTGTCCGAGCAAAGAACCATAGCCTTGCCTGAATGGGGAATGATGGCGCTTGGCTACGCGGTTTTCATTTGGTGCTCGCTAGGGCTGATAAAGATGGCGACGACGGCGCCTGATCTGCTCTTTTCTGTCTTCGTTTATCTGGCCTTCGCTGTTTTGCTGCGAATACGCCGCGGGCTTCGAGACTGGCCCTCTTTCCTTCTGCTTGGACTAATTCTGGGTGTCGGTTATCTGGCGAAGAACCCGATGCTTCCGCTGGCACCGCTGTTCATATTGGTGGGGTTGGTTTTTGCCGGTGGGCTAAGAAAGGCAGGGGTGCGCTCAGCGGCCGCTATGCTCGGCATCTTCCTAACCGCCGGCCCATTTACAATTGCGCTCTCCGCCTCGAAACATCGGTTCACCTTTGGCGACAGTGGCAAGCTGAACTATTTATGGCACGTCAACAGAGTGCCGGCTTTTCACTGGCAAGGTGAAGAGGCTCGTTATGGCACTCCCAAGCATCCGACCAGAAGAATCTTCGAGAATCCATCGGTCTATGAATTTGGGAGTCCGTTGAACGCGACTTACCCGCCTTGGTACGACCCATCTTATTGGTTCGAGGGCGCTACGACTCAATTTGATCTCTCGCAGCAAGTAACAGCATTGCGAAGAAATCTCGCTACCTACCGGGAGATCTTTACCTATAGATCCAACCTGGCTCTGCTCGGAGGATTTCTGCTGCTTCTTTGCATTGGCCGCCGGAACTCGCTCAGAAACTTGTTGTCGGAATGGTGGCTGCCGATATTGTCATTCGCGGCATTTGTCCTCTATCTGCCGGTGCATGTGGAACCGCGTTACGCAGCGCCATTTATCCCCCCGATTTGGTTGACACTGTTTGCTGCTCTGCGATTACCGGTCAGCGAGAGTTCCAAGAAATTAATCAAATACGTAGCACTCATAACGGCAACGCTAATCATCCTTGCCCAGACGACGAGATCGCTTTCGTCGTTCCGCTCGGCCTTTGCCGCCAGACATCAGGCGGAGTTTGTGCAACTGCAGGTAGCCGACGGACTAAACCGCATGGGAATCCAACCAGGGCAGCCTGTGGGAACAATTAACTTCGATTCGTTTTGGCTGGCCGTTGTGCATTGGGCGCGATTGGCCCACGTTCATATCATCGCTGAGATACCCAACACTGACTCGAACACGTTTGCGACCGCGGATGAATCGCGCCGGCGCCAAGTGATTGAAGCCTTTGCAAAAACGGGCGCGACCGCGCTAGTAGCGGAGCATGTGCCCAGAAACGTTACGTTACCGGGCTGGGAGCAAATCGGTGACACAGATTATTATGTGTTGAAGCTGAAATTGCCGTGAATCCTCAAAAGGAGCTAAGGATGTCCGAACTTGATTTCGATACTCTGATTTCGCCCTGCTCACGCGAACAGTTCTTTTCTGAGTACTGGGAAACGAAGCCGTTGCGGATTTCGAGACGCCAGCCTGACTATTACGGCTCATTGGTTTCGGGAAGCGACATAGATTACCTGCTCTCTGTTGCCTGTCTGCTCGATCGCGAGGGTGTCGAATTGCTTGGCTCCAAGGAACTCCGCGAGGGTTCGGACAAAAAACCTGCTTCGGCCCTTTATCAAGCCTATCGGCAAGGCGCATCCTTTAGAATCCGCGGAATAAATCGTTTTTGGAAACCTATCTGGACTTTGTGCATCCGAATGCAGGAACTGTTCGGTTTTCAAGTCGCAGCAAACCTATATTGCACGCCGGCAGACTCGCGTGCTCTCGATCGACATTACGATCTCCACGACACCATGCTGCTACAGGTAGCCGGCCGCAAGAACTGGCGTGTCTTTGGATCGCCGATTGAGCTTCCGCTTGAACATGTGCCGCTCATGAAATTCGAAAGGCCGATTGATGGTGTGCAATATCGCGGCGCTCCGGTCATTCGCGATGTGACGGCAAAATATGAACCGATCGAGCCGAGTGATGAGTTTGTGCTTGAACCCGGCGATCTCTTGTACTTACCCAGGGGGGCCGTACACGAAGCCCGGTCCGCAGATTCAATTTCTGCCCATGTGACAATCGGCATCTATCCTGTCACGTGGGTCGATCTAATCGCCGTCGCTCTGGGTCAGCTTGGATATCAAGACGTACGATTGAGAAAGGCTCTCCCGGTGGGCTTCAACTCAGCGGACGCGGCGATCAAAGAAGAGTTCGACAAACTGCTAAATGAGGTCGCGAGATCCGCCGATGTTTCAAAGGCAATGGAAGAAATAAGGGCAAGTCTTACCTGGAACCAACAAGCTATTGGTGAAGGTTCGATTGCCGATTCTGAGCCTCGATCGATCGATGTTGAGACCCTTATCGAGCGCAGACCAGGATTATCGTGCAGGCTTGTAATGGATGGGGATTTTGTTCGTTTAGCGGCCTGCCATGGTGACCTTTCGCTGCCTAAATATTTCGCAAAGGCGATTCGTTTCGTTTCAGAGAATCAAAATTTCAGTGTGGGCGCGATTCCAGGCGGATTGAGCGATCATAGCAAGATCATACTTGCGCGCCGTTTAATCAATGACGGTTTCTTTCGCGTGGCGAAGAACTCGGTTCACAACTGATAGCTACTGTACTCACGCTGTGACTCGAAGAGTGTCCGAATCGATCAGTCACTATCGAGCAGAACTAATCTGTGGGCTTCTGCTCGTTGTGATGGGTCTGAATTTTCTTTCGGTTCTCCCGCGAAAGAACCTGACATTAGATGAGACCATCCATATTCCGGCCGGCTTCTATAATCTCCATGGAAACCTTGGCATCAATATCGAGCACCCACCGCTGGTGAAGATGCTCTCGGCACTGCCGCTCCTTTTCACGCACACGCAGGCGCCGGCGGTGGATCCTCAGCGAGAGTATTCTGATTATCAAGTTGCCCAGAACTTCTGGCGGGCCAACGACGCGCATTACGAAGCGTTGACGTTCTGGCCGAGGGTGCCGATGATTGCGATCGCTCTGCTGCTTGGGGCGTTGATATTTTTTTGTGCGCGACGCCTATTTGGTGCACGCGCGGCCGTCTTGGCGGTAGCCCTCTATGCACTTGAACCTACTGTGCTGGCACATGGCAGAGTAGTTCAAACTGATATTCCTTCAGCCCTCGCCTACTTGCTCCTGTCATTCGCGCTCTACTCTTATTTACAAACCCCTAACTTTCGTCATGCGCTATATGTCGGTCTGAGCGCCGGGCTGGCACTCTCCACCAAATTTTCGATGGTTGCGCTGGCGCCGCTGGCGAGTTTGCCGCTACTTGGCCTTTTCATTTTCGCACCGAGACTTGGACAAAAGCGTGGCTTGGTTGCGGCGCAACTGGCCACTGCGACAGTTGCACTAATAATGGTCGTCAACGCGGGTTATTTCTTTCATCACTCTGCTCAGCGATACACTCTGTCTTTGTACGATAACGGAAGTTCGACCGTAACCCATCAGCCAGTGAGAGAACTGGCGACGAAAGCCTTCACAGCCTTACAATACATCATTCCAGCGGATTTTATTCACGGTATGACACGCGTTCTGATCCTAAATCAGGGTCGGTCAACCGCAGGCTTACTTGGCATGTACAGCAAAGAGGGATGGTGGTACTACTTCCCGATCGCGTTTGCGCTGAAGACCGCTATCCCTTTTTTACTTCTCTCAGTGCTATCCACTCTCTGGGCGCTCTGGATCTTATTTCGAAAACGCGACGAGCGCGTGTTGGTCTTACTCGTGCCAATGTTTTCATACGCCGCGTTGGCGATGATGGCTTCGACGAACATCGGGATCAGACATCTGTTGCCAGTCTATCCGTTCCTCTTCATCCTGGGTGGCGCGTTTTTGGATCATCTACTTTCTTACCGCAAGCAGCGCGTTCTGATGGCAGGAATCCTGGCGGTAGTTTTAGGCTGGATGGGCATTGAAGCGATTAGGGCGTATCCCGATTACGTAACCTACATGAATGAGTTTGCATCGCGGGCCCCGCATTGGTACTACCTTTCAGATTCAAACGTCGAGTGGGGCGATGACGTTAAGGGGCTGGCCGCATATCTGCATGAGCGAGGCGAAGACACAGTGAGCGAGGCAATTTGGGGTTTCGAGATCCTGGAGAAGTATGGAATAAGAAAGGCCGATGCTCCGTCTAATCCGGCCGAGGCGATGACTCGCTACGTTGCCGTCGGCGCCAGTTTCTTAAACGGTTCGGTCAATCCCAGTCGTAATCCTAATGATTATGCTGCGTATCGCGAGTTGAAACCTGAAAAAATAATCGGAGGTTCAATCTACGTGTATCGAATAAGGCAGTGAATCCCGCCAAACCGCGTCATCTCTCTCGCTCGACATGGTAAACTCCACCTTCCTGACCTAAGGCTTTAGAGCCAGTAGAATTTCAGACGAAGCTGCGCGATGTCTCTGCCCGGTGCTGCAAAGCTAACGAATTTCATCCGTCGGCATAGCCTGCCCCTTTCAATAATCGCGATCACGATTCTGTTCATTCTTTACACCTATGGACTCACAGAGAATCCGCCCGGTTTCTATCATGACGAGGCAGCTCTTGCTTATAACGCTTACCTCTTGGCCAAAACTGGTAACAGCGAATTCGGAGTTCGCTGGCCTCTCTTTGTTCAAACCTTTACGTGGCCGTTAACGGTTTATGCTAATCCCGTCTGCATCTATCTGCTGGCGGCATTCAATCTTGTGTTTCCTCCGAGCATTTGGCTTGCCAGGTTCTTGAGTTCGGTTGCCGGCTTTGAAACAGGGTTGCTGTTGGGTCTGCTGGGCTACAGAATCTCGCGCAAGGCTAAGTTTGGAGTCATCGTCGGACTTACCGCTTTGATTACGCCGTGGCTCTTCGAAGTCGATCGTCTGTTCTTCGATCCGTCCTTCTACCCTCTCGCGCTGACTCTTTTCCTGCTGTCACTATACAAAGCGCACACCAAGGAACGTTGGAGTTGGTTCAACGTCGCCGCACTCGCGGCCACGCTTGGGCTGCTGACTTATACTTATACAATTGGACGAATGCTCTCCGGGCTATTGGCCCTCGGCCTTGGTTTCTTTGCCATTAATAAAGGGCGACTATTTGATGTCATTAAGGTCTGGATTGGTTATGGCGTCGCTCTGATCCCGCTCGCGATATTCAATCTCAGACATCCGGGAGCTCTCACTTCGAGATTCTGGGCACTTTCGTACGTGAGCGCTGAGAAAACTTTTCAGGGAATCGCCTTCACATTCATCACCCGATATTTTCAGGACCTTAGTTTTGCGCGGCTTCTCACAACGGGCGATATCAACCCGCGTCATCACGTGCCTGGCGCAACTGGTAGCTTGCTCGCCGCGCCGTTCATTCTTGCTTTGATGGGCATCGTAATTATTTTCTGGCGTCACCGGCGCGACCCGTGGTGGCGCTTCATGATTTTCGGTTTGTTTGCAGCCGTTATTCCCGGCGCGCTGACCTCCGATGCTTTTCACACCGGACGAATGATCGCATGTCCAATCTTCTTATTAGTTTTGACAATTCCAGCGCTTGAATGGCTGATTCAAAGCGGTAGCGAGAAAGAACAATCGCAGGCGATCGAAGGCGCGTCAGAAGGCGCGGCCGATTCGACAAAAGAAGAGACGAGCGCCTCGCCCCGACGAGCAGTCTTAGTCATTTTGCTGCTCGCCACCATCGTGCAGGCTGCATATTTCCAAGCGGTATTTTGGCGTCTCGGTCCGAAACGAATATTCGTTTTGGATGCAAACTACAAGACCGTTTATGACGTTGCCGTCGCGATGCCTTCGAGACCCATTTATCTTGCGGATGGAGAGTTTGGCCCGGGTTACATTCACGCCCTTTGGTACGCGACCCTGGAAGGACGAAACACGTCGGAGTTCGTACATCTGAATTATGGCGAGAAGGCTCCTTCGGGATCTCTCGTAATCAGCGCAGAGGGCAGTTGCACAAGTTGCGAAGTCGTGTTAACGAGCGGCCAATACTCTGTGTATCGACAATTCTGAGGAGAGAAAGGCCAGGGTCCTGTTTCTAAAGTTCGCATGGATATCTTCGACAGGATTTACAAGTTTCACAAGATTAAGGAAGAAAACTCAGACAAGGAATTACGCCCACCTTCCATTTTGTAAATCTTGTTAATCCTGTCGAAACAGAGCGCACTTTTGCGGCGTTCTTTGGAGACACCACACTAACCGATCTTTCCAAAACCTCGCCAGCTATTTTGATTGTGCCAGCCGATAACGACATCGCTGGCGCCGATGTCGCGCCACCATTCTTCAAACTCTTCGCGCGGAATGTAGAACGCCGTTGGCGCAATTAAATGATCGAAGACGATCGAGTGATGCTCGCGCCAGTCAAAAACCGAAATCGAATTCAAGTAGTCGTTATAGAACAGATGGCGCGCGCATCGCCGGCCTCGCGGACTGCGATTGAGTGGGCCATAGATTGTCTTGCTTATGGCGTATACGAGCGCGGTCGGCAGCTTGGAGAGATGCAAAAGTAAGCGAGGCCCAATGCGAGACGTAATGTTCTTACGAAGCGGGTCGACAAGGCGCGTTATCCATTGATTATTTTCAGCGCCGTAGACCCACGCCGAGATATGACCTCCCGGCTTTACTTTCGCCGCCAGCGCTACGAATCCCCCGCGGGGATCAGGAAGATGGTGCAAGACACCGACTGAAAACGCATAGTCGAATACGCGACGCAGCGGCAGATGATAAATGTCGGCTTGTATGATATGCGCGTTTGGTAGCTCCCGCGTCGCCGTAAACGCAGTTTCCACCGCATCGCTCAAGTCAAAGGATACAACGTCGCGTGCTCCCCAACCGGCTGCCAACTGCGTATGCCGGCCCTTGCCGCAGCCGCCTTCAAGAATGACCTTGCCGGCGAAGAACTCCGTACGAACGGGGGCGAGCCAACCGAGAAACTGCTGCGCGTAATCCGGCCGGTGATGGTTGAAGTGCTGCCACGACCAACCGAACTTTTCTGCGGTCGCGGCCTTATCTGGTTCGATTTCGCGTGCCTCGACAAAACGTGGTATGCCTCGCACGACGGGAAACCGCCGGCTACAGCTTGCGCACTCGAGTTCACCTTCGATTATTTCGCCCGCTTGCTCTTTCGTCACTGAAAACGGTTTGATTTCACCTTCACACAAAGGGCATGCCAAATATTGAAGCAGGCGTTCTTTCATAGGACTATAAGAGCGATGAGCATCTCTTAGTTATCATCTGGAGTTACATCACGATAGATCGAAAGTTCAGTAACCAAATCCTGATATGCTTTGCGCTTCTCAAGCGCGCTACCGGGCCGCGCGCATATTGAAAATGCCGCGTTACGGTTGATCGCCACGGGACAATAATGCTGCGAAACCCACGCTCGCAATGGATGCTCAGGTCCCAATCGGGCGGGCGCTGGACCAGTAGTCTTTTCGCCGATCACGTCATTCATTAGAATCACGAGATCTGGTGGATTACGTTCGAGGTCATTGATGGCTTTAGTTGTCAGTTCCCCTGCCAATGGGCCACCCGCTGCGTCCTGGATAAAGAAGAAGCCCACGGGCGGTCGCCGATTAGTGAGGAAGTAGAAGCTCGGCTCACTGCCAAACACGTACAACGTCTCATTGGGAGCCAGAAATTTTTTGATCTCGTTCGCCAATTCTTCGCTGGCTGCATAAACATTACCATATTCTCGTTTTGACCATTGCTGCGGACTCATACTGTAAACCCACAGTTCTGACTGCAAGATGAACAGCAAAGCGATCACGGCGAACGCTTGGGGCAGCCACGCGGCGAACTGCTCTCTGATAACGTGAGTTAGCTGGATCATCGCCCAACTCGCCCCAACTGCGAACAATGGCAGCCAAAGCTGATAATAATGGCTATAGAATCTCCCCGAGATTCCGATCGTGACTTGCGTTGCGACAGCGTATGCGATTAACAAAACCCAGGGTCGCCGCGATCCTTTAAACCACGCAATGATTCCGCCGACTAGCGTCAGAAAGATCAGAGGAGAAATGACCTGCAACTGGGTTGGATAAAGGTGCCTTCCGAGTGAGGACAATAAATTAATGAATACGTTGCCGGAATAATAACGTGGATAGACAAACATCGTCGTGTACAGAATCTGAAACCGGCCCGTCACTGAAAAATAGGCGAAGAATGCGGCCCACGCAGCGGCGCCTACAGTGGCGATAATCAAGAATTCTCTGACAGCCTGCTTGCGCCTCTTCGGGGAGAGTTCAGGGGGGTAGGCCACAAGGGCGATGGCAAAACAGATTCCGTAAATCGCGCACTGAGGTTTATAGAACGAGGCTAACGCTAAGACGCACCCAATCGCGATAGACCAGGGAATATAGGACTTGTCAGAAGCATTATCTGAGCGTGGTTGGCGCAACAAGAGCGCGAAGGTCCAGATAATTGGTCCATTCATGAAGGCTTCTAGATTGGGTTGATTAGCCTGAAGATCGAGATCGCCCGAAATGACCGTCCAGAAGACAGCGGCCCATAATCCGGCGGTGCGGCCCATTCCACTGCTTGACGCCGCCACATACACACCTAATAAGGTGATGATTGAAAGGGCTACATTCAGCGCATAGATCGAACCTCTGCCATAGCCGAATAAATCCTGGGCGATAACATTGGCAATATGAACCGCCGGCGGTTTATTCTCCCAGACTTCCGAATAGTAATGACGACCCGCGCGCATCTCGTTGGCGATCACCGCCGCCGTCGTGATGTCATGTTCAACCGGCTCGTCATAAGTATGAAGACGCGCGACAAAGATGAAACACGAAAGTCCTAAGAGGAACAGGAGGACGAATCGTTTGCTCGCCGATCGTTGAGGAGAGGAGCCAATCTCGATTTGATCACTCATTCGTGAGTTGGATTCAGCGGTGGAACTCTATGCTTTTGAAGTTAGACCTGTCATCGGATAACACATTGTAAGAGCCGCCAAAACTCTGGTCAATGCACAAGTGGCGACGATCTGCAGTTTGGGCGATTCGTAACGCGCACTCCAATTTCGCTAGCGTAATCTTCTCTGAGGGACTAACTAATTCTCAGTTGTACCTCTAAGAACGTTATTAGCTCTAGCAATGACTCAGAATGATGTACGGCGATAAACGCGTATGCCGGTCATAAAATCAACTTGGAAGCGAGTATCGGGCAACGGAAAGTTGGCCTCAAGATGGTATTTGTCGCTTCCTCGAATAAGCTCGTCGAAAAGCATGAAGGTCTCGGGCGATGGTGGGTCGTAATTGTACCAGTTGTTGTTGTGATTGGGGTCCCAAGACCAATTCTTAAGATAAGGCGAGCGGAGCGCTTGTTCCATGATTCCGTAGGACAACGAACTCATAATGATAACGTCCGGCTGCTCGAGCGGCGACACCATTTTTAATTTCGATTCGTCAACCCAGGGATACTCCCAACCCAGAATGATGGGCGGACTGTCTCCCGCTAAAGCGACGGTGCTGCCTGGTTGAATATGAGCATTGAGCCATTTAGAGGCTTCGGTTCGGGGATCCGCAAAACGCGCATGAATTCCCTGACCGCAGGCCCATCCTGACACCACCAGAATGATTGCGGCGAACCCTAAGCCGGTCATACGCAACAATAGCGACGGACGCTTCACCAAAGCCATGCAAGCGTGGGCAGCGTAAATGCACATGAGCGGCGCCAGGGTTGCAATGTAGCGGGGCAAAACGTGGTGACGAAGAAACCAGTAGTACAAGACAATGAAGCCGAGAATGGCGAGGTGGTGAAAGCGGTTCCGTCTGCCGGGCAGCAACACGCCAACGAAGAAAGCGATCAACACCGGCACAGTCACAGTCATCGCTGTAATGCGCCACCAGATACCCGGCACTTGGTTCCACGGGACCATGCCGCGGTCGTACCATAAGAACTTTTCTTGTTTCCAAAAGGCCAGAAATCCTGAGAAATTGAGAACTATGTGCGGACTTGTGACCGCGAATACCACAAAGGCTATTTCGCCACAGATGGCGAGTCGTATGATCCAGCGCCGGGTGGTCTTAGCGGCCGCACCACGGGCGCGCACGATGTCTATCACAGCTAGTACAACTATCGCGAAGAGAAAGAGTGCCGCAGTGATTTTTGTACCCAGCAGAAGTCCCGTGAGCACGCCGAGGATCAGAAAGTCTCGGTCTCGCCCCGATCGTACGGCGCGAAAGAGAGCGAGAAAGCATGTGAGGAGAAAGAAACCTACGATGATATCTTGAGTCGCGAACGCACTGTTCATACAGTGCGTGAACGAGACGGCTGTGATCGCCGCCGCCAGCAGTGCTGTGTTCCTATCATAGAGATCAAGGGCGAGCCAATAGACGAGTAGGAGGGCTGCCGTCCCGGCCAGCACCGAGATCGCGCGCATTCCCATTAGGCATACTATTTCCCAGTGAGCCGGTGTCACAATAGACTTCACCGGCAGGAGCAGCGTCGCCAGCAAGTAAGGCACCGTTGAACCGTGAGTGAATCCCGTATCGCTGCCATAGTTGCTTGGAAATTCGACGGCGTGCTGAAAGGTCTTTTTCTCGTCTGGGTGATAGCGTCCGGTATAAGGGAGTATTCCCGCGCCCCAAAATATCGTGGAAACTCTCAGCAGGAATCCGAATATTATGATGAGAAGCAAAAGGCGCTTCTCGCTTCGTGAGAATTGACCTGCTTCTTGGTTTGGGCTGCGCATGTGCTTGGCTTCGAGCGGGCGCTTAGATCCTCGATGAATCCTGCCGTCAAGAGTAGCAGGATAACGGAGAATGCAGCGAGTGCGGTAGCCAGTCGGCGCGGTCCGTTGGACCGCACAATATTTTTTTCATTGAGAGTTTACCCGTAAGCCACGGGTGCGATTTTCAAAGCTCGGAGGATGCCTTCAGTTGACCGATCATATGCCTCTGAGTAAGTCCGTCCTTGAGGTACTACAAACGGAGGACTAATTGTAGGTGCCGTCACCAGCTTGGTCCAATCTGGTCAGCGCCAAACTAAACGCTGAGTTCGTCGTCGGCGCCAGCGTGCCGAACACAAACGTTTGAGCCACCTCATCCGTGGCAATAATCGCTCGACGAGGCCGGTCACGGCCAGCGCTCCCATGAGAGCTGCGCCGCCATGTAGAGTTGACAGATATCGCTGTTCTGCCCAGGAAAGGAATCCCGCCGTTAGCGCAAGCATGATCACGGAAACGCCACTCAGCGCCACCACTAACCGCCGGGGTCCGCGCAGCCACGGCAAACTCAAGAGGGCTATCAAAGTAATGATTAACGATCCCCGAATGAACGGCGTTTCCCACGCCAAAACTGGCCGAAGATAACCGTCGAAGATCAACCTGCGCGACATAATGGTGTAGGTTGCTTGATCCCGGGCGGCACGGTATTCGTTTACGGAAAACTCCCGGTCAAGATAATCCCACTGTTGGTCCCAAAGCGCGTTTGTAGCAAACTCAACTGGATGTTCGACCGTAGCAAACCACACCGCGCCTTGGTCGTCGCGGAAAGCGAATTCACCTTTGCTTTTTGCCCATTTGAAGAACAGCATCTCATAGGTAGTATTCAGACCACGCTCAACGAAGGCCACTGGGTGATGGAGAATGGCCTCGCGCGCTAGGGCGCTATAGACTTCGTCTCGACGATTCAGATCGCTCGCATACTTGCGATCGATCAAGTAACCAGGTCCATCCTGCTCATACAGAACGAAGTCCAAATTCTCCGGCATCGTTTGATAGCGACGAATCGAATCTGAAATGAGCGCCTTGTCCTCAGCCAGCAAGGGACTCTCGAGATCGATCCAGCGGGCCGAAACGCCGAAAGCTTGAAAGGGACCAAGATTCGAGAGACCGAAGAATCCATGGACGACTTTGTTGCGCGCTGACCAACCGCCGAGCAGCAAGAGCGGGCCGGCGGCGGCGGCCACCAGCAACCAAAGCAACTTGCGCCGTCCGAGCCGCCGTCCGGCCCACGCAATGGCGAGCAGCATCAGCGGCGTTAAGAACATACCTTGCGGACGAATAAGAACGGCGATGGCGGTAAGCACGCCGGCGGCCGCCGCGTGACGTGGTGTGGTTCGCAGAACCGCTAACGCAATCGCGCAGAGAGCCAAAGTGAAGAATGCCTGAAAGCTTCCTTCAGTTTGAAGGAAGTGCTCCCAATAGAGAATGTGCGGATGTACGACCACGAAGGCAAACGCCAGTGCCGCGGGCGGCCGAGACGGTCCGCCAAATACGCCCGCAACATAAGCCACGGCGACGCCGGCGAGGAACGTAAGGATGCCGTTAACGATGTTAAGCGCCGCAAAGCTACCGGAGACGGTGAGTGTGAGCCAGACAATGAGCGGAAAACCCGGTGTCCGTTGCGCAAAAAGATCAAATTGCCCTTTTTGGAGCAGACCAAATGCACCAGTTAGGTAGCCCCAAGCGTCTTGTGTCGGAATGGGGTCGGGGAAACTACGGAAGAATTGGACGCGGAGCCACAGACCGCAAACAAGGCCCCCTCCAGCCAGGAGGCCGGCGAGTATGGCAATCCATGGAACTCGCAGATCCCTTTTCTTCAAGGGCGTGCCTTTATCTTTCGCGCGGTTGATGAAAAGTGGGGGAAAAGGATGTCATTTACTCCTTTGTTCATCGCCAGTCTTATCGCAATTAGTTTCTTTAGTACGCTCACGCCAATGGTCAGGAGTTGGGTAAACGTCTTGGAGACTGCCCGCGATATGCTGCATAGAACTGAACCTTAAATCCAAGATATTACGATCTCAAGGTCCGAAGTTAAACGTTCAACTATTAGATTTTTTGGCGACTCTCCGTCTCATTGTTTGCGGTTATCTCTGTGCTCCCCTATCAAAGCTTGCAAGTGGTAGTTAAGCTCCTGAAAACGTCGCGTGATGGTATGCAGGATCAACCCTACCATGACCAAAAGCATTCCAGAGATAACTAGTCCAACGGCTAAGATGGCTGAAGGTACATGGCTAATGAAGCGGGTCTCAATGAATTCAAACACAACGATGAGACCGGGAACGAAGCCCGCAGCGATTACAATCAAGCCCATCGCACCAAAGAAAGTTAGAGGTTTATAATCACGAAAAAGCGCCAGAATCGTATGGATGATTCGCATACCATCTCTGACGAGACGAATCTTCGAGCTGCTTCCCGTGGGGCGCTCGCTTAGGTCTATAGGAACTTCCACGATCCGATAACCTCGTTCGAGCGCCTTAATCGTCAACTCTGTCTCAATCTCAAAGCCTCCGCCGAATAATGGAAGGCTCTTGACGAGCTTCCGATTGAAAGCGCGGTAACCGGATAGGATGTCAGTTAGTCTAACCTTAAAAATGGAATTCAAAGCGGATAAGAACAGCTTATTCCCAAAACGATTTAGAAACTTAAACTGACTTTGAGATTGACCATGCAATCTCGAGCCGACAGCCATATCGGCTTGATTATTAATGATTGGCGCGATCAGGCTATGGACTGATGCGGCGGGGTACGTTCCGTCACCGTCCACCATTACATAAATGTCAGCCTCAACATGCTGGAACATGAACCGAACAACATAGCCCTTGCCTTGTTGTCCCACTGGCAAAACGATGGCGCCCGCCCGCTCAGCTTCTGCGGCGGTGCGGTCGGTGGAGTTGTTATCAAAGACGTAGATCTCTGCGTCGGGTAACTCAGCCCGAAACCGACCTACCACGTCGGCTATGGTTAACTCTTCGTTATAGCAAGGGATAAGAACCGCCGTTCTGGCCCTTGCGAGTATCCTATCGCTCGATTCCATTTGAAATTGATCCGTTGACGGGTGTCAGGTTCGTACTAAATGACCGGTAGAGTACGGCAAAATCATAACGAGGTAAAGATATGAAATTGTCGATAATGATGTTGCTGCGGGCTTGGTCAGACAATACTCTTGTTTATGATAGGATTCTTCCTTCAAACTAAAGTTAGCTCGCTTTAAAGAATCTGATTTTGCCAAGACCCGATCGAGGGATCGCCCTGATTATCGGTACGAAAAGGCAAGCTGAACGAATGAACGCAGACAGTATCACCATTTCTGATTTGGAAATCATGTCCAATGCGAACAACTATCGGAATTGGATGTATCGCCAAATTGCGCCGTTCATCGGTCAAAGGGTCCTTGAAATTGGAGCGGGCATCGGAAATTTCACTGAATTACTGCTGGATCGCGAGTTAGTCGTAGCTACGGACAAATATGGTCCATGCATCGACTACCTCAGCGCGCGACTTGGCGAACAGCTCAACGCAATGCCAATTCAGGTCGATATTGCTGAGTTAGGTGGTCGGATTGATCAGCAGTTCATTGAGTATGGATTTGACACGCTGATTTGCCTTAATGTGCTTGAACACGTCGAAGACGATCTGCGTGCCTTGTCAAACATGCATCGAGCACTTAAGCCGGGAGGCCGCCTCATTCTTTTGGTGCCGGCATTTCAATTCTTATTTGGCACTGTCGATCGTTCGCTTGAGCATTACCGGCGATATACCAGGAAGACGCTGGCGCCGAAGCTAACGCAAGCAGGCTTTCGGATCGAGAAAACATTCTACATGAATGTGATCGGGATAGCCGGATGGTTCCTTAATAATCGAATAACAAAGCGACGTGAAGAGTCAAAAGAGCAAATCAAGTTCTTCGATCAACACATCGCGCCTTGGGCCGAACGCATTGAGAGACTCTTACCGCCGCCGATTGGCCTATCGCTGATTGCAATTGGAATAAAGGATTGATTATTCAAGGTCGCGGCAGCCTAACTGGATGGGCTCATTGTTTAATTCGAAATTTAAGTACGACTCTGCGAAGGTTGATTCTTCGTTGTGGGAAGGGATAAAGATTGCCATGTGTTCTTTCTTATGAGATTAACTTCAATCCAGCCTCGTAGCCCTATCGTGAAGCAGGCGGTACTCATATTTTTTCTCCTGGCGACTATTACTTCGATTCTATTAGCCCCGCAATCTGTAGCGACGAGCCAAACATCTGTACCACAGTACCAAAACAATCAGCCCCGGGCCGGCGAAAAGCGCGGCCGACCTGAATTCGTTTCCGGTGAGGCCCTGGTGCGATTCAAGCGAGGCCGCGCCTTCGAAGGAGCGGCCCGGCTTCCCGTGCCGAACGATGATGCGTCAAGTCTGGCCGCGGGAAAAGCTGCCGATTTGGCTCAGTCTCAGGAACAGGTTCTGGTGAGCATCGACCGCTTTGAGGGCTCAGAAATTGTCGATGGATTGCGACTCGCGCGCATGGCTCCTGACGATACGGCGAAGGCAATCGCGGCACTGCGCGTGCGCGATGACGTTTTGTATGCTGAACCAAATTACCTTCGACGTGCGATTGCTACTCCAAACGATCAGTGCTTTCCCCCAAATAGCTCAAGCCCCTGCTTCTCAAGTCTGGGCTTATACGGATTGAATAAGATCGGAGCGCCGCAAGCCTGGGATACTAACACCGGCAGTAGTAGCGTTGTTGTTGGCGTGGTCGACGAAGGGATTGACGTTAGTCACCCCGATCTGCAGGCCAATATTTGGACCAATCCTGCGCCCGGTTCCATCTCGGGAATCAGCGGTGATGTTCATGGCTATGATTTCATTAGTAACTCAGGAACAATTCCGGCGGAGCCTCATGCTACGCATGTCGCGGGCACGATTGGCGCAGTTGGGAACAATGGACTCGGTGTTGTGGGTGTCAATTGGGTGTCGAGCCTGATGTCTCTTCGTTTCATAGATGACGCAACAGGCTCTGGCTCGACTGCAGGTGCGATTCGCGCTTACAACTACGCCAAACAAATGCGCGATCTCTGGCTCAGTACGAGTGGCGCGAAGGGCGCCAACATTCGAGTTCTCAACGCGAGTTATGGGGGAAGCGGCTACTCACGAGCGGAAGAAGATGCGCTCAATGCATTGGGACAGTCCGGCATTCTCTTCGTCGCCGCTGCCGGGAATAATGGCCGCAACACTGACGTACAGCCGAACTATCCATCCGGCTATGCGCTTTCGAATGTGATTTCAGTTGCAGCAACGGACACAAATGATGCTCTGGCGGGCTTCTCAAACTTTGGCACGCGGACAGTTATGCTTGGGGCTCCCGGCGTGAACATTCTGAGCACCTATGCAGAGAGCTATGAGAACTTCGGCGCGAACATTCTGAACCTTTATGAAGGCTATACTTCCCTAAGTGGCACGTCGATGGCTGCGCCTCATGTAGCCGGCGCTGCGGCTTTGTTGTGCGCCGTAAATCCGAATCTGAACGTAAATCAATTGCGCGCTCTCTTATCTTTCAATGGAGACAATATTCCTCCTCCACCGCCATCACCGTCGCCTACTCCCAGATCGCTTCAAGGCAACACATCTAGCGGCCGCCGGCTAAACGTCTTCAAATCCATGCAGGCGATGAACGAGGGCGACACGACGCCGCCTGGAACTGTGGGTAGCTTTCAAATCGCCCGGCAGAACGGGCGCAACATGAATCTTTCATGGATCGCTTCGGGCGATGATGAGACCGTGGGACAGGCGTCACTTTACGATCTAAGTTTAGTCGATCAATCCAGTCATGCGGTAATTCCGATTACCAGGTTCCCGCCTCCTCTATCCGGCACGGCCCAAACTCTTAATCTAAATCTGCCCTATCGTCACACCGCAGGAACTCTTCAGATACGCGAGTTCGACAACGTGGGAAACGAAGGAACGGCCGTGAGTGTCCCTGCAAGCGTCCATTCGAACTTTGCCGATCCCTACACTGTGGCAGTCAATTCCCCGGCGCCGCTTTCGACTGATGGCACTGCCTT
>QHXG01000626.1 GCA_003222845.1 Acidobacteriota bacterium
AAGCCAGCATTGAAGAGTCCGCCGGGCTCCTGTCATCTATCAAGCGATTCTTCGGCCTTCGCTAGATCCGACCAATAAGGCCCGAATTCATTTAATTCTTCCAGACTTACCACACTGACAGGGATTCTCGCATCGACTTGACAAGCTCACACTCAGCCTTTATTATAGCAACGCGCTCAGGGCCATAGAGCCCTGAGTCATAGACCGAGTAATAACAATCAGGAGGTTGGTTATGAGTATCATTCGTTACGACCCATTCCGTGATTTGCGGGCTCTTCAGGATGAAGTAAATCGTCTGTTTACAGGCAACATGGCCCGGTTTGACGACGAGGGTATCGCCCGCGGTTCGTGGAGTCCAAGCGTCGACATCTACGAAAACAAGGACCAGATCGTGCTCGAGGCGGAATTGCCCGGCATGAAGCGCGAAGACTTTGATCTTTCCGTCGAGAACAACGTCATCACTCTTCGCGGAGAGCGTCACTTCGAAAAGAAGGATGAAGCGGACAACTACCATCGCGTCGAGCGCGCCTATGGCGGTTTCCTGCGATCCTTCACGTTGCCGAACTCAGTTTCGGGCGAAGGAGCGACGGCAGATTATCGAAATGGCGTTTTGCGCGTGGTTCTTCCTAAGAAGGAAGAGACCAAGGCTCGCCGCATCGAAATCAAAAGCGAGGAGGGCGAGGAGCCCAAGACGATCGAAGCCAAGCCTGAGACTGCAAAAGCTGCAGCCAAGTAATCGTCGCGGTTTGGACAAAAGCAGCGGGGCGCTGGCAATGGACCAGTAGCCCGCTTACTTTCCCCAGAATGAATTCTGTAGTTAACTTTTTGCGATGCGTTTAGACAAGTTCACACTTCGGGGACAGGAAGCCATCCAGGCCGGCATTGAACTGGCTGAGCGGAATCAGAATCAACAGGTCGAACCTGAGCACGTTCTCTGCGCGATGCTCGAACAGCCGGAGGGAATTGTGCGTCCTCTGCTCGGCAAGCTGGGCGCAAATGTCCAGGTTGTGCTCAATGATTGCCAGGCGGCCATCGCGCGCTTTCCGAGAGTCCAGGGCGGCCAACAATATTTCAGTCCTCGCTTGACCCAGGTATTCACCGCCGCGCAAAAGCAGGCTGAGAAGATGCAGGACGAGTATATCTCGACCGAGCATCTGCTCGTGGCGATCGCTGAAGAGAAAGATGGCGAGAGCGGAAAACTTCTGCGCCAACACGGAGTCAATCGGGATGACTTACTTAAAGTGATCGAACAGACGCGTGGTGGCGCTCGCGTCATCGATCAGAATGCGGAAGCGAATTACCAGGCGCTGGCAAAGTACGCACGCGATCTTACTGATTTGGCTCGCCAGGGAAAACTTGATCCGGTGATTGGCCGTGACGACGAAATTCGCCGCACCATTCAAGTACTTTCACGTCGGACAAAGAACAATCCCGTGCTGATCGGCGAGCCTGGCGTGGGCAAGACGGCAATCGTCGAAGGCTTGGCTCAGCGGATTGTTTCCGGCGACGTGCCAGAGACTTTGCGCAACAAGCGGTTGGTCGGTTTGGATCTCGGCTCAATGCTCGCTGGGGCGAAGTATCGGGGGGAATTCGAGGATCGCTTAAAAGCAGTCCTCAAGGAGATCGAGAACGCGCAGGGTCAGATCATTCTTTTCATCGACGAATTACACACGCTGGTCGGCGCCGGCGCGGCTGAAGGCGCAATCGACGCGTCGAACATGTTGAAGCCGGCATTGGCGCGCGGTGACCTGCGTTGCGTTGGCGCGACGACGCTGAATGAATACAAGAAATATATTGAGAAAGACGCAGCGCTCGAACGCCGCTTCCAGCAGATTTATGTCGGCGAGCCGAGCGTGGAAGACACCATTGCGATCCTGCGTGGTCTGAAGGAGCGGTACGAAGTTCATCATGGCGTCCGCATCAAAGACTCGGCGATTGTCGCCGCCGCTACGCTCTCGAACCGCTACATCAGCGATCGCTTCCTGCCTGACAAAGCAATCGATCTAATTGACGAAGCCGCATCTCGCCTGCGAATTGAAATTGATTCGCTGCCGCAGGAAATCGATCAGCTCGAACGCGAAATAATGCAACTCGAAATCGAACGGCAGGCGTTGCAAAGAGAAGAAGACGAACGTTCCAGGGCTCGGCTCAAAGAGATCGAGCAACGCATCGCCGATTTGCGCGAAGAGTCTTCGGGTATGAAGGCGAAGTGGCAGTCGGAGAAGGAAGCAATCGAGCATATGCGGACCGCGAAGGCCGAGCTGGAACAGCTGCGTCTGCAATTGGATCAGGCCCGAAATGCCGGCGATCTTGCGAGGGCTTCCGAGATTCAGTATGGAAAGATTCCCGAACTGGAACGAAAGCTCGAAGCCGAGCAGTCCAAGCTGGCAAAGATTCAGACCGATGGCGTCACGTTGAAAGAAGAAGTCGATGAAGAAGACGTGGCCGAAGTTGTTGCCAAATGGACAGGCGTTCCGGTTTCTAAAATGCTGGAAGGCGAAATGCAGAAACTTCTGACCATGGAAGATCG
>QHXG01000627.1 GCA_003222845.1 Acidobacteriota bacterium
TGGGCCATTGCTCTGCCGGAACTCAACGATAGCAGCAAGGCGATGAGCAGTAGGAGAATCGAATGACGACATCCGAAACGACTACGGTTTGAGCGCATTTGTAAAGCCTCCATCGTGTGACATTGCTCACCCAACTAAAGAAGACTCTTGACTGTCACGAGCAGCTAGCTGAGTTAGCGGTGATATCTGTCCATCAAATAGAAGTTGATTCCGCCGAGCGCCAAGCCAATCACTCCCGCAATCAAGGGCGCGACGATCGATTTCTTGTCCGCCCGATTTGGACGGCCTCGCGCCAGTGAAGGAAACGCGACCAGCATCAGACCAAAGAGCGCCCCGATCGGGCAGAGACCGCTGATCTTCGGATAGAAGTAGCCCTCGTAGATCAGCAGATACCAGTTGAACGCGACGCAACCTGCAAACAGCAGAAAGCAAACACCACCGACAAAGCGCCGTTTGAGTTTTGTGTTCATAGATCGTTACCGACGTGTGTGCGCCTCATCGTCGTTTTCAACTCCCGCACTTCAACTTTACGATTCATCGCGCGCAACAACTCAGTGTAATTCGCCCGGCAGGTGACGACCTTCGGATGTGTTGGGCTGAGTGCTTTTTCAAAGATCTTCAGAGCGCGGCGATACAAACTTTCGGCCGCTTCGTACTTGCCCTCAGATTTGTAGAGCACCGCCAGATTGTTCGCGGTCATCGCAACATCCGGATGATCCGGCCCGAGAAGTTTCTCTTTGATATTGAGCGCCCGCCGGTAACGCCATTCGGCTTCCTTCAATTTGCCCTGCGCCTGGTAAAGCGCGGCGAGATTGTTCAGATTCACAGCCACGTCGTAATTCTCTGAACCGTAAGCGCGCTCGAAGACATCGAGGGCGCGCAGGTAAAGTCGCTCCGCTTCGTCGCGCTTGCCCTCGCCATCCAGAATCGCGGCAAGCGCGGCTTCGTCCGCGGCCACATCGGTATTGTCGGGGCCGAGCGCGCGCTCGCGTATTTCGAGACCGCGCCGCGCGAGAGGCTCACCGTCGGCGAAGCGACCGCGCGCGTGCTCAAGCCCGCCGAGATTGTGGTAGATGTCAGCAAGGTGCGGGTCGTCGGCGCCGTAAGTTTTTTCGAGGGTAGCGAGCGCGCGGCGATAGGCTCGCTCGCCATCCTCAAAATGACCCGCATACTTATCGAACATGCCCACTTGATTGAGCACCGCAGCGACTTCAACAGCATCGGGGCCGAAGGCGTCTTCGGCGAGCGTGAGCGCTTCGTGCAGAGGGGGCGCGGCCTCTTCGTAACGGCCTGCGTTGCGCAAGGCCGCGCCCTCTTCGCACAGCGCGCGCACGCGCCGCCTGTTCGCACTGTCGGCCGTCTGCTGCATGACCGCACGCGAACGGGTCGCGACAGTCAGCGGCGCTCGCTCGTCTGACGCACGCGTGCGGGCACAGCCAAAGGCCCAGAGCGTCAGCAAGAGCGTCAGGCCGACAAGACTCGTCTGTGTGTTGCGTCTGCTCATCGTCGCCTCTCTGAGTCGCGCCGCGTGCGTCTTCAGCCATTGTCTATCTGCGGCGCGCTGTGTCGCCCAGAAGCGTCTCGTTGTGGTTATACGTGATGCCCATCCTCGACTTACCCGCATCAGGGCCGGAGTTGTCGAACGTCTCAAACGACGGGATGACTTCAACTTTGCGACCGTTCGGGTTGTTCAGGATCTTGAGGCCCGGTTCGATTTGACCTCGCATCCCATCGCCGCCGATGGGAAGCGTTGCGCCGTTGAGATCAAGAAAAGCCGCGTGGCCGGGTTGAATCGTCTGTGTCGAGTCACCTACCAAATTGCCCATGCTGTCGGACCAAATGAATTCCACTTCGACGGGCTGAATAGGCTTGGTTGAGTTTTGGTCTGCAACAAACACGCGCGCGCTAAGTCGCGCGGTCTGCTCGTGCGTGATGCCGAACGCGCCTAACGCGGGCGGATCGGGCTGTGGGTTGAAGGCGCGAACGCCTGTCGTTTGCCAGTTGGCGATGATCAGAGCAGCTACGCCCATTAACGCGACGAGTGCAAATAATTTGTTTTTCTCTTTCATGTTTTTCTCCTTCTGCAGTTGATTGTCCATGAGTTTTCCGATGTTTCATTCCAACCTCCTCAAAGGGTCTGGTTGTTATTAGTCGTTGGGCGGAAACATCGAGGCAGAGTCTAAGAAGTTCAAGCCTCACGCGGTAGAGCATGAATGTGCGTTTTTTCGTGGAGCGCGGTAAGCCCCGTTCGCAGCTATGAGATCAAACGGTGGCGGAGCGCTTTGCCGACAGCTTCGGATTTGGAATTGACGTGGAGCTTTTCGTAGATGCTGCGGATGTAGTTGCGGACCGTGTTGATGCTGATATTGAGTTGGCCGGCGGAGGATTGGTAACTGTAGCCGTCTGAGAGGAGTTTCAAGAGCCGCGTCTCCTGCGGCGTGAGTTGGTAATCCGAATGCGCCGCGGGCACACTCTGGCGAAAAAGCGTAATCACTTTGCGGGCAATCTCAGGCGACATCGGCGCGCCGCCTTCGTGCGCTTCGCGTATCGCTTCGAGCAGGCGCACGGGCGGCGTCTTCTTCAGGAGATAGCCACTCGCGCCGTTGCAGATGGACTCAAAGACTTTGTCCTGCTCGGCGTAAACCGTGAGCATCAGCACTTGTAAGGCGGGATATTTCGAGCGAAAGAATCCGACGC
>QHXG01000066.1:0-11456 GCA_003222845.1 Acidobacteriota bacterium
GATCGATACTCAGAAAGGATGTCGGAGCTTTCAATATAGTTAGGACTGGTGACAATGATCGCCGCCGCCTTCTTCAATGCGTGGCGCAAGATGGGCGTGAAAGCAACGGCCAGCATTCGTTGTCGCACGATGTCGCTATGGTACGTGAAGACTAACCTCCCTTGATGACGGCTAGCCAGATACGCAAGCACTGCCGTGGGATTCGGCCAGTGAATATGAACGATATCGGCTTTTGATCTTCGTATCTCTCGCACCAGAGCCGGGCAAACTGGAGCTGATTTGATGTCGCAGAACTTTCCCACGCGGGTGATGTTGACGCCGTCGATGACGGCTTTCATCGTTCGGCGCTCGGCGTTGGCCACAATAACCTTCAGGTCGACCATCCCGTTAAGTTCGTCGCTAAGGCATTGTAGATGGCTCTCCATTCCGCCGCGATAGGGTGGATAGTATTTGCCGATATGAAGAACCCGGAGATCGGCTGGTCGAGAAACAGGCGCCGGTGCGAGCGAGAGCTTCAGCCGCTCAGGCGTTTGCGCGCCCGTCTTGGGTCTAATGTCAGCGACCATCAGTGGGAGCCTCCCGCTGTGGCAAGTGACTTATATATATTGACCATTCTTGATGCGTACTCGGACCAGGTGAACTTTGCAGCTTGCGTGATACCGGCGGTTCTGAGCTTATCCCATTGGCGTTCATCTGTACACCGCAAGCGGAGCATCTCAGTCACACTCTGGCTCCAGGCCGCGACCTCTCCGACGGGACAATACGTGGCCGCGCTTCCGCCCACTTCGCGCAACACATCCAGATCGCTGGCCACAACCGGCGTCCCGCAGGCCATTGCCTCGACAATCGGCAGTCCGAAGCCCTCTCGCTCGGACGGCAAGAGCACCAATGCCGCGCGTCGATATAAGGAGGCCAGAATATCTCTACCTACTTTGGGCAGCACCAGAACCGATTCATGCAGCCTCAGTTCGGTTAGGATCTCACTTTGTTCCGCCGTAAATGCACCTCCGACATGCAATAAGCGAGCGCTTGGAAGCACGTCTCTTACTCCAGAGAATACTTTGAGCAGAACATCGATTCGCTTTCTGGGGATTGTACTGCCAACGTGCAGTAGATCGATCTGTTCGTTTGATCCGGGGCCGAGCATTTTCGCGGCCTGTGCATCAGCCGTGGGATGAGGGTCGGGCGAGCACGAGGGATGCACGCCGTTGGGAACGACGACCGCACGTTCGGCCGGCACCAGATCGCGAGCCAATAACTGGGTGCGCGTGGCGACGCTATCGCAAGTTACACGTGCGGCGCGGCGAAATCCACTTAGCGAGCGGTTCATCATCTTCCTGAAAAATATCGACCTGGGCTCGTGCGCGGGATCGAGGAGGCACTGAAACGTGTCCAGGTCGTGACACGTGATTACGGTCCTTTCCGAAGGCAGCTCATGAACCAGTTGTCCGTAGCTATGATCGATAACATGGAACAAATCAAATTCGGAGAGCAAACGACGGGCGAAATGGGGATAATCCCAGAAGCGATTAATAAAGCGATCGGCGTTGAAACGTTTGCCCTCTGAATTCCGATGACGAGTGAACCGTCGCCGCATCGGCGGGCAAATCATTTTGGCAACAATCACGTCAGAATGCTCCCGGCCCAGGTGGTCCAGCAACATTTCCGCTACCAAATCCATGCTGGGCCAACCCTCTTCCACAAGATCACAGACGATGGCAACGCGCAGTTGATTCATCAAACTCCGACTACCGTTCTCCCCGATCTCAAGGACTGGCTTCTCGCGGTTTATTTCTTCCGGAGTAAGAACCAGACTTGACTCGCGAGAAAAGGCGAAAGCCACGCGACGGGAGACGCCTTCGTCTGTTCCAGACAAAACTTGCTGCACAGCATCTCGCGCAGCATCATCCAGTTGAATCCCTTGTGATCATGAAACTGGCCTCCACTAGCGCTCGTGTGGATTGGCCGGGTGATGTGCTGCCGCTTGCCGCTGGCGAAGAGGCTCGCTGCCAATTCGCCCACCGAGTACGAACTGGTGCCGGGATAATCACCGATCCCACGCCAACCAGCAAACCTACGGACCGCTTGTTTCACCAACAGTGGCGGGCCCGTTTCAATCGGTACACTGACTAGAAGCAAGCCTTCAGGCGCGAGCAACCGGGTGAACTTGTCGAGCACTGGCTCGATCTCAACCATATGCTCAAGGACTTCCATGCATATCACCGCATCGAACGCGCCCCGATGTTGTGGCCGTTCCAGTTCGCCTTCAAGAATGAAAGTCAGTCCTGCTTGCACGCTGAAACGCGCGCTACAGTCTGCCACTACTTGTGAATCTATTTCGACGCCGACGGCAGCGTTGGGATGGGCTTGACTCTGCATTAGCATGGCCAGGAAACTACCATCGCCGCATCCATAATCCAGAACTCGCTGGCCGGCGAATTGGCGTGCCAACCTCAAGCCCACCTCGAAACGGCGATGATGGCTCCAGGATATAAGCCCGCTGCGCGAGAAGAACTGCTTCTTCGCAAAATGACCGTTGCTAATAGGGTGCTCTGGAACCGACATGTTTTGGATATGGATCAGGGCATCCTGCTCGCATCCTGAGCAGCCATCGCTCGCAATATCTGCTTCATTCGATCGGCGAGAATTGCGTAGTCAAAGCGGGTTTTGGCCAGCGCTATATTCCGCGCCACGCATTCGAGTTTTTCGGGATGGTCCAAAACCGAGAGGACTCGTTGACTCAATCGCAACGGATAATTCTGGTCCTTGGTTCCTTGGTAATCGACCAGCATCTCCTTGTCCAGAATGATTGCGGCTTCACCGACATTGCTGGCCAGAATGTAACGTCCGGCCGCAAGGTAGAGCGGCAACTTGCCCGTGGTTCGAACCTGGCCGACGAGGTTGTTGGTTTGGGTTGACAGACATATGTCGATCAGATTCAGATGGCGCGGTAATTCACCATACAAGACATGACCAAGAAAGAGAATTTTGTCTTCGATGCCGTACTCACGACAGAGAAATTTGAGTCGAGTGATGCCCGAACCGCTTCCAATCATCACCCCCTTAACCGGCCGATCCTTGAGAAGACGGAGCATTTCGATCAAATCCCAGCCGTAACACATTCCCAGTTTCTCGCTCCAGACTGAAGATCCGATCATGCCCACTGTCAACACGCCATCCAGACCGTAATGTTTGCGCAGTTCGCCCGCGTCCTGCGGCGCGAAGCGGTCCGCGTCAACTCCGTCCTGAATTACGTCGGCGTCAATTCCGCGTTTCGACAGCCACTCCTTGTGAAAACTTCCGCGCACTACAACGCGGTCAGCAAAACGGAATGCGATACTTTCGAGCAGTTGAGTCAACCAGAGGCCCAGACGGCCGCGGCTTCCGGTAGACCGAACAAGTTCGGTAATCGCATCGCCGGTTTCAATGACCACGAGTTTGCGGAAGATCAATTTGTAAAGAGCCGCGCTCAGTACCGCCGTATATGAGATATCGAAGACATAAATCACGCTGGGACGAAGGCGCATGATGGACATGAAAATGCCAAAGACCGAGAGCAACTTTTGCCGCCCGCGATAGACGATGTGAATTTCATAATCGGCCGTCAGCCGCGAGGCCATTTCCCGTGCGCGAACAGCCATGGCGCTTTCGCGATCACCGCTAACGACAAACGCGACGGTAGTCGCTCGTGAAGTACGAGCGTAAACTTTGACTTTCTCACTAATAGCCGTATGCACCGACAGTTGCCTCGGGAGCCAAGACACCGCGCGCGGCAACGTTGAAGTAGACTTGTTCCACTTCACGGACCACCTTCGACCAATCGTGACGGCGAGCTGTTTTGCGGGCTTCATCACCCACGGCTCGAAGCGTGGCGAGATTCCGCAGGCCGGCAATGGTTGCTTCGACCCAGTGGTCTAGCGCAAAAACAAACCCATCCCTTTCCGGTTGAATTAGCTCAGCCGCCCCCGCGCGGTCTGAAGCGAACACAGGCAGTCCCGAAGCCATTGCCTCGAGTAAGACCATTCCGAAAGCATCATAGGTGGTAGGAAAAACGAAAGCATCTGCAGCCCCGTAATAGGGCGCTAGCTCGCGAGTTGACGCAAGAATCCGCACGTTCCCGCTTTTCCAACGATAGGCTTGAGAATAAGTAACGATTACCAGCGTCGCCCACGGCGCAGCCTGGGCCAATTCTTTCAGGTAGACGTGCGACTTTGTTAGATCGCCAACATAAAGAATCATCGTCTCATGATCTTCAATTCCCAATTGCCGTCGCACGGTGACGCGTTGGTCCTGGCCATCGCCGTTGAAGCGCGCGGCATCGACCCCGTGAGGAATGACGTCGATCGAGCCGGCCACATCATAAAATTCCCGCAGCTCACGAGCTGTCTTCGACGAAACGGCAATCACCCTTCCTTGATAACGGCGATAGAAACGCGACTCGGCGTTGGCCATCAATTGCAAGGCGACACGATGACGCCAAGAGACACCGCGCAGTGAGTCCAGATACGCGGCCACACAGATGTGGGCCGTCACCACGTTTGGGTTGCCACCGCAATAGCCCTGCACATGCCGGATGTCGTACTTGCTCAATAGTCTTCGCTGGAAGCGCAGACCCAACGGAAAACTACGAACGGTCATGACCGCATTGGCCCGCACAGCGCGCACCCGCTGAAACTGCCAGCACGCGTCCGCTGGCTGCTCACAACGGTTGGCGAAGACAGTCACTTCGTGTCGCCGGGCAAACGCATCGGCGAGAATCCTGGCGTAAGCGCTATGACCTCCGTGGTTGTGAAGGTCATGGACGACGAGCGCAATCTTCATACGACTAGCATCAACTGTTGGTGAATGCTTTCTCTGCCACCACCAAAGAATGTAAAGCCAGCCACCGCATCAGATAACGCGGATTGTCAAGGACGGTAATTTGGCGCGGCAGCATGCGAGGAAAAAGAAAGTAATGACCTACCCCATCGGTATCCAAAACACGCAGTCCGGCGCTGGAAATCCAATGCCGGGTTCGGGGTAACCACGTGAAGTTGTTGATTGGCTGACCTAACTCCGTATATCTGCGTCCGACCAGTCTGAGATAGACACGATACAATCCGTAGACGCCTAAATAATTCGGAGTAGTCAAGAATAATCTTCCACCGGGCTTGAGAACGCGGGTCAACTCACGCACCGCTCGTGGCGGATCCGGCACATGCTCGATAGTTTCACAGGAGATCACGGTATCGAAAGTTTCATCGCCAAAAGGAAGCATCTGGATGTCACTCACGTCCCACAAGATGTCACCCAGGCGTTGTTCCAATGCCGAGGCCCGGCCCTTTTTCACCGCCGTGGCAGCGAAGTCAGCTGCGACTATTTGGGCCGGTCGATGCGGCTGCTTGGAGAGCCAGCAACAGAACTCGCCCCCGCCGCAACCAATCTCCAGTATTCTCTTGCCCTGCAGATCGCATTTAGGATCTAAATAGGTTTTGATCAGACGATGCCATGGCCGGTCGGCATCAGTATCCACGCCGTGTGCGCCATGCCAATTTTCATAAACCAGTCGAGCTGTTGCGCCATGCTCCGGAGCCATTTACCCAGTTTCCCCAAGTGTCAACGCCTTAGTTAGAGAAATCGCTTTTCAGCAGATGCTAACTAAGAAACGCTACGACCATTCCGCCAGAATGCTTTCAAGCAATTGATAGAAGCGAGCAAAAGATTGTTCGTCATTATAATAACGCGCAGCAATTTGCGCTCGGCATCCAAGTTTCTTTCGCAATCCGGCATCGTGCAATAGCGTGCTGAGCGATTGGGCTAAAGCATTCGCGTCAGCTTCCGGCGCAAACAATGCGCTCTCCCCGTCTTTCAGAATATCCGGCGCGGCTCCTACCGGCGTGGTAACGATCGGAAGGCCAGTGGCCATTGCTTCCATCAGCGCATGGCTGAAGCCTTCCGAAAGACTGGGGAAAACAAAAATGTCGGCTTGGCGGAAACACTCAATCAGCTCGTTACGCTCAACCCGCGAACGCACTATGACTCGCCGACGCACGTCTTCAGGAAATGAGGCCAGCACCGTTTCCTCGTTGGCCAACGTACCCACGCACCAAAGCTCCAACTCCGAATGCGCGCGCGCCAGTTGCGTAAAAGCCTCGACCAAAAAACTGGTCCCTTTCATCTCGAGCCACTGTCCCAGGAACATCAACCGCCTGGCCGCTGCCCGCCATTCTCTTACAATAAAGAAATCATCGGATACAGTGTTCTCTCCCAGGACTATATGCGCTTTGCTGGCCCACCTGTTTTTCTCAAGATATCGGAGTTCTGCTTGATTAAGACAGATGACCCGATCCGAACTGCGGCAGCTGGCACGAAGAATTTGCGGCATAAGGAGACCGTAAAATAAGCGAAACCGCCAACTCAATCGTTTACGACTCCGCCCGGCCTGTGCCTTGAGGTTTCTATAATAGATTGGCTCGAGTCCCTGAAACGCAGTCAGCGTATGAGGACGTTTCTTAGTAAATCTACACAACGCATGGAAGACCCATCCCGAATAGCTATGAAACTGCACCACATCGTAAACGGCTCGCTGGTCCCATAATCTGAGAGCTACAAAGCACGGATACACCAAGGGCCACAAACGAGATGGTATCCGCCTGAGGCCGGGAAAATCGTTTGGCGTCAAAACGTCAGCTATCTCTCCCCGTTGTTGCAAATCGTCAGCGCGTTGCCGGACATCGCGAAAGATCGCGGTCAGAGGATCCCTGGGACCGTGAATAACAAATAGAACCTTCACCGATACGAATCAGTGGCCGCGCGGCGCAGGATTGTTAACAAGTCATGCACATGTCTACGCCGGCTGAAAACCTGTCCGACCGCAAAAGCGCCACGCCGCAGCCGTGCATAGGCAGTTGGAGTCTCAAAACACTTCACAATCGCCGCGGCTAGTCGCTCTGGAGTGGCAGGATTTCCTGATGCCAGAAAGCCATTTGTGCCGTGCCATAACCATTCTTTGATGCCACCGACATCAAACGCCACCGCAGGCACGCCATGCGAAGACGCCTCCAGGCCCACCAAGCCAAAAGGTTCCGGCCATAAGCTGGGAACAACCAGCAGGTGGCAGCGTTGCAGGAGTTCGTCACGTCTTTGCGGCGAAACCCAACCTGTGAACTCAATTCTCAGGTTATCGTGCAGGGTCTGAAGGCGCGCCGCTTGCTTCTCCCAGACCTTGCGATCGGGGCCATCACCGGCGAACGTTACCAGCACTGGACGGTTAAGAGTCGCGCAAACGTGTGGTAACGATGCGCATAACACTCGGCCACCTTTGAGATAATCCATTCGACCCAGGAACAATAAGTGATGAAAGTCATTCTCTAATGGACCACGAATTTCTGGTGCAGCACCAGCGGCATCACCTTGGCCCGGACGCAAAGTCTCCAACCTCATCACCCGCTCCTCATTGGTCCCATTGGCGCCGAAATAGCCCGAGAGATTATGAAGGCGGTTAGGATCGAAACCGTGATTGACATACTCTTTAACCATGTAGGCGGACATCGTCACGATAGCCTTGTATCGCGAGAGAAGTTCCAACCGCGAGCGTTGTCGATGATAATCGCGCCACATCGTTAAGGGATTCAAACCACCGCAACGGTGTGGATAGTAGTGAAGAAGACATTGCGGGCCAAAACTCCGCTGGCAAGGGTTGACCTCAGGAAACGCGAATGACTTGCCGCCACTGATGCAAGTTCCGTAGTACGAATGGGCGAAAAAGACCGCCGGCGCGATCTTCAGAACTTCAGATTCCAACCCCGGATTCGTCAGCCCATGCGCGTAAATGACATCCGGCGCCCAGTTCCGTAAACCCTTCAATGCTTCTCCTTCACTCAACTCTGAAACACACCAGGTAGGAGCAGTTTGCGGGACAGCGATTTGTCCAGCGGCCTTGGGTTCGTCTACTTCATGCCAGAATGCTACTTCGTGTCCCTGCTCATGCAGCGAAGAGATTATTTGGTCCAAATAAATCTCGGTCCCGCCCAGTTTTTGCCGATTCCAACTAACTAAGGCGATACGCATTTGCACTCAAAAAACCAGCGAGCCTTTTGCCTCAGACCGACAAGGCTACGCAATCACAACGTGAAGGTTGATATTATGAGCTCTGAATCATGATTCCCAGTGTTTCGGAGTTCCGGCCTTAGCTTGTTTGAGGTCCTCCGTTTCGCAACGCCTCAACCACGTGCGACAGAGCAAAGCGCGTCTCGTACAAGCCTCGCGCAGCCTTCCCCAACTCACTCCGAACAGAGGCATTCGCCAGCAAACTCTTAGTGGTTTGAATCAAAGCTTCCACATCGTCTGCAGCTACGAGCGCGACGGCGTGGCTTTCAGTCCAAATACTTTCGGTTAAGGCGCCTTTGGCGGTAACTATCGGCAAACCATGAGAGAGCGAGGCCATGACGCTCGTGCGCCGACTGCTCACACCATCAATGTAAGGTTGCAGCATCACATCACAGGCGCTGATATGCGGTGAAAGATCGGCTGCGGTAAGCGAGCCGGTAGCGTGCACTCGATCTGCCAGGTCCGGATATCGATGGATCAACTCGTCACGTACAGTCTCGCTGCCATGCCCTAAGAACAGCGCCACGCAATCTGCCATGGAGTGCAACAACGTAGGTATCGACTGCAACAAGAGTTTGCTGATGTTCCGATCGCAAGTTCCGAAGTGGCCCACGATTTGTTGTTCCCCCGGCGCGTAGCGCTGGCGGACAACTCGCACGCCCAGTGGATCGTGAACGATCGGAATACTGCTGGGGACGGGCAGCCAGCTAAACGGCAACGCGCGTCCCAGAGAGTAGGGCCGCAAGCGAGCTGCCCAAGCAGGGATGGACATCCAAACGTGGCGGGCCGCATTAAGCAGAACGATCGTCATCAAGCGATGCACGGCGGCCACACCGTTCTGCTTTATTGAGCCTTTACCGAACGGAAGGCACGGTTCGTGGACCATCAAGTCAATACGATCGCGAGTACGGGCGGCGCGTTTCCAAAGCCATAAGCAGAACTGAAAGTTCATCGAATTGTAGCCGTATCCATGCGGGACCCACTGCACCAGCAAGCGCCTGGGTGAGTCGAATCGATCGAGTAGACCACTAACGCGACGCAAATCAGCGACACTGAAACTGCCAAGTTCGCGATGCACGAACACATCAGTCTGATCATTTATTTCTGTTTCAGTGCCACCCTTCAGTTGTGGACACCACACATGCACTTCATCACCGGCCAACGCCAGTCCCTTCGCGACAAGCTGCGTGTAATCGCTAACGCCACCAGCTTGTGGTGGGTACTCGCAGGTAACCAGATGCCAAGCCATCGAAGTCGTTATGCGTAAGGCAGGTGCACGATCCCGTAATCGCCGAGCGGATCGCTTTGGCCAGTGAGAGCTACGGCGCGCAATCCAAGATCGGCAAACAACTCTTCGGCCCTGGCGCGCGTCGTGTTTGCAGAACCCCAGACATTTGGGTGCATTTCAACGATGATTCCTAGTGTGCCTCGTCTCTCTCGAATCAGTTCCCGCGCTCCGGAGAGGGCGGCAATCTCGAACCCTTCGATATCGATGAATAACCAATCGGGTTGCAGTCCCGCGGACGCACAGTATTCATCGAGCGTCACGACGGGGACCGTGATTCTATTCACGTTTCCTTCGAGAGCTGGGTTAGGTTCTCCGAGCCGGCTCATCCCGTCCGCTTCCGCAGCGTAAAGAATCTGTTCGCCGCTGATCTCGCCAACAGCAGCGGGCACGATTCGCACTCGTTCGCTCAACTCGTTCATTCGGACATGCTTTTCCAGAATCGAACAGGCGCTCGGATTAGGCTCAAAGGCTACAATCCGTCCGGTTGGCGCGGACCAGTATGCGAATTGGAGGACATAGACCCCCACATTTGCGCCAATATCGAAACAAACTGTCCCCGGCTTGACACGGTGGCGCAGGAATGCGGCGACCGGAGCGTCGTAGTTCTGGCCCAGCCGATGGCGGTGATGGGGATCAACCCGGTATGTAACGCCGTTAATCTTCCAGCGGATTCCCATCCCGTTATTGGATCGCTCGAGCAGCGATTCATAAGCGGGGCGCAGGCGACGTATAAGCCACGATTCCCGTCCGAGGAGCCCGGCAGCCCGGCGAGCAGTTTCTTGCAACAGGCTCATCTCGCGCAAATCTCCAGCCAACAACCGACGCGGAGTTTATTGAAAGTGTTCACTTACTCTAGTTTGAGAACGATTTTTGGAGTTGCGGGAGATACTGCCGATACCATTCGATAGTTCCTTTGAGGCCTTCTTCAAGGCTGATGCTTGGGCGCCACCCAAACACCTCGCGCGCCCGGGTGTTGTCTGCATACATACGCCAGATTTCCGTCGGTCGATCCGTCAGCACGCCAATCTCAAGAGTGGAAACCGTGCCTGTTAGCTTGGCAATCTGGCGTACCAAATCGCTGATTGCCACTTCTTCACCGCAAGCGATGTTAATTACGCCATCGATTCGTCCTTTGTGTTCCGCTGCTTTGATTAGGCCCCCGATAATGTCACCGACATAATTGAACTCGCGGGTCTGGCGGCCACTAGTTGTGCGAATGGGATTCCCTTGCAGGCAGCTGATGATCAGTTCAGGAATCACTGCCTTTGTACTCTGATATGGACCGTAGGTATTGAACGGCCTCACGATTACGATTGGGGTTTCTCCCTTGACGCGCTGTTTCATGCGGCAATAGAGCTCACCTGCATACTTCGTTATGGCATACGGCGAAATCGGTTCAGGAGTCATCGTTTCAACGAAAGGCACACTGGTCTGGTGGCCGTAGACTTCCGACGTCGATATGTAGATAAACTTCTCAACTCCATTGCAGGTGTCTAAAAGATTTGCTGTACCCTTCGCGTTCACGTCGAAACATTCCTCGACTTGCACGAAGCTCTGCCCGACATGATTGTAAGCCGCAAGATGAAATACGACTTCCGGCCCGAAATTCTTAATGGAGACAAGCGCCCCTCGATTGCGCAAATCAGCTTCTATAATATGAACGTCGTCCCAGCAGTCGCGGAGCCGCTCGTTCTTCATAATGTTGCCATAGCGAACTGTAACGGCGATTTCCGCACCAAGCTCTAATAAGCGCCGTACCAGATGGCTGCCGATGAAACCCGACCCCCCTGTGACTACTATACGTTTGCCCTTCATAGTCTCTGTTCGTCCATCAAGGTGAAGAATTCGATCATCTCGCCCTCGGCATCGGCACGCTCCTTCTCTGTATTGACTGTCAGATGCTTACCCTCATGCTGGTAAGCGTAAAGCGCTCCAGCCTCCGCTAGCGAAGACAAGAAGTCAGGCAGCTCCAGACGCGGATTCAAATGACTGAAAGCCTCAGGCTCGCACAGAAGGAAACCTATGTTGATCCAGTATGGCAAACTGGGCTTCTCCGTGAAGGTATTGATCCGGCTTTTTG
>QHXG01000066.1:11468-22671 GCA_003222845.1 Acidobacteriota bacterium
TGGGCTGCGCATCGGGTAAACGGTCAAGGTCGCCAACGCTCCGCTAGCTTCATGCTCTTGGCGTAGCGCTTTCAAGTTTACATTAGCCAGCGTGTCTCCGTAACAGATAAGCGCCGGACCGATTAGGTGTGCTCGCGCATCCTCTATGCGTCGAGTCATGCTCGCCTCGCCCGAATCCACACAGAAAACTTGCCACTCTGGTTCGCTGCGCTTATTCACGAACTCTTCAATAGCCTCGGCTTTATGACCTACACAGATCACGAAGCGCTTGATGCCCGAGGCCGAAAGAGACCTGAGCAGATGCGACAAGAGAGGCTCGCCGTTGAGCCGGACCATCGCTTTAGGCAGTGAGTCGGTAAAGGGCTTAAGCCTTTCCCCTTTGCCGCCGCATAAAAGTATTGCTGTCAAATCTGTCATGAAATCCGCAGATGACAAAGAATGGGATTCCTCGTGCTTGTGGATTGCTTGGGACTCAAAGACGGCTCACGCTGCTAGTGCTTCCAGACATGAGACATAACGCTGTCGGAACTTCTCGAACGTCAGAGATCGGGCCGTCTCGCGAGCGGCGTGTCCCATTTCACGCAAGAGGCCCGGATGATGCGCCAGATGAAAGAGGCGATCACGGATCGCATCGTGGTCGCCGGGCGGTACGACATAACCATTGTGCCCGTCGATGATCAAATCGGAAGCTCCGGTCCTGTGCGTAACGATGGCCGGGATACCGCTCGCCATCGCCTCTGCCACGACGTAGCCAAAGCCGTCGGCCAGCGACGGGTGGACCAACACGCTGGACTTTCCGTAGACCTCCTGGTAACCGTAGCGGCGAATCTCGACCGGCTTAACAACAATCGCGGGATTGCGCGCGATCTCTCTTTGCAGGTACCGGCTGATTGAGCGCGTTCCTGGGCCGCCCCACAGTACCAACTCGCTATCTGGAACGTTGAGAGCATTGAAGGCTTCGATCAAGTAATGAAAACCCTTCCACGGCTCGAGCAGTCCGACGAAGCTGACGCGGAACTTTGGCTCAAGGAATCGGGCCTCCTTAAACTCGTCAAAATCAATCGGCGGAGGAACGACACGCAAACGTTCAGCAGCAAACCCGCGCTCCACGAAAGTTTCTCGCGCAAGCTCAGACATCACTCGAATCACATCTGCGGATTCGTACTCTTGAAGAATTCTCTGCCGCTGCAAGGGGTGAATCGAAGGCCGCACTTGAAACTTCAGGCACTCGCGCTCCTGCTGCCGGCTGAAGTCTTCGATGTGCGTCGTCACCACATCCAAGAACGTCCGGCAACCTTGGGCCCGGGCCGCCCGCAAGCTCTTAGCACACTGCCCCGTCATGCACTGAAAAACATCTGCGCCAGTCAAGCGCTCCGCTACATGACCATCAAAATGCCCGTCCGAAAAATAAGTCTGCCAGTCCCGCAATCTCCGCACGAACGGCACTCCACCGATCAGCTTACTCGCCTGCGAGTCCGGCACCACGTGGGTTGATACTCCCGGACAAGTGGCGCGACAAAAGACAGAAAGATCAAAGCGTTCACGACTTCCCTCAATCATGTGATAAAGATTGAGGCCCTGTCCTCCTAGCAAAGGAACAGCGTGGGCTGCAAGAATAAGTCTTTTCCTGGCCAATTTACTCCTGTTTGCCGCTCAATCTTCCCTAGCACTAATCGAGTGCAATGGCTAAACCGTTTCCAGTCCCTGTTCATCCATCATCGAACCAATTTATGGAAGAAACTCTTGTCACCAAAGGAAGCATTTCCCAAGGATTGTTCACTAACGCTTGCAATGTGCTGCCACAGTCATCTATTAGAGCCAAGTCTGCAGAGGTGGAAGGTCCGGTCCAGTTACCTGCGGCGAATCTCAGGTCTTACGAGCCACGAAAATAATGTTCGTTGACAGAGACGGCCTGCGACAGGCCAAGCGATCGATGAACTTTATGAAACGAGTTCGCAAACTACCTTCTAGGGCCTGTATATGGCTGCTGCCATGGACCTCCGTGACCTGAAACTCGTGTTTCTCAAGAAAGTGAGTCCACTCGCTCAATACATTCACTCTAATATGCTTGTTATCAACCAATTCGTCTTTCGAGATGGTGCTTGAAGTTCCCGGATAAGATCTTGGTACAAGCCCGCGGATTAGGCGAATGCGGTTGTACCACGATGCCAGATTTGGCGTCGAGAGAATTAGATATCCGCCGGGCTTAAGAATACGACGAGCTTCTTCAGCAAAACGATCGGTATCGATGAGATGCTCAATAATTTCTCCGGCAATAAGCAAATCATAGGTGTTATCCGGCATCGGACACTGCTCGCCGTCCGCATCCCAATAGAAGCCTTTGAACCCCTTGGCGCGTACTGCGTCCAGAGAGATCTTACTGATATCAAAAGCGTGTAACTCTTTGATTCCGGTTGCCGCGTATAGAGCCGTGGCCATGCCGCTGAGACATCCGAGATCGGCGCCCACGTCTTTATTAGGGATGGTTCGCAAAATTGAACAGATTTTTTCGACACGGAAGCGCTGCCATTCAAACTCGACAATCTCATCCCGCCCTTCAAAGTCATTGATGTTGACCTGTCTATGTGATGACGTTTTGGGAATCTCTTTAGAAATCATCTCACTCTAGTCGATGTGACGGGCAAGCTCATCTGCGCCGACCTCCTGCCTGAGTTGTGAAGTTCCTGAAACCGAAACCGATGTCGCGACTCGGCTCCGGTGCAGCGCTTGGTTAGGCCCGGTTCTCGGGAGACAGAGCAGCCACGATTGTGGAGCCCTGATCTCTTGTACGGCGAGTTGTCGCTCCGTTTCGGAGAGGAAGTTCAAACGAAAAGTCGTTACCCTCCGGGTACCCTGCTGGCCGTATACCTGCACCACATGCGTCTCGCCGAATGCGGCTCGAAGCTTGTCGCTAACTCCGAGCACGACGCCATCGTGGGTCTCGATAATGAGCGGCACTGACCGTAGCTTGGGGATGATTTCGGGTCCGAAGAGAACGTCCTCGTAACCCTCGCAGTCGCTGATGACGAACGCCGCCTCGTGGGTATTTTGCACTAACCAATCAGGGCTGCAAAAGCCCTTCACCTGAAGATTGCCGGCTCCATTGGCAGCCGCAACTTCGCGGACGGCCTTTCGCGCCCACCAATCCGTATCGAACGCAACGACTGATGCGTTTGGATACCTGTTTGCCAGCCCCACCGCGTAATAGCCGAACTTGGCGCCAATATCGATAATCTGGGTATACGACCCTTGGAACACAATGTCCCATGCCAAATCAAGTTCGCTCTCATAGACCCCAAGCAGGTACGGACCGATCTGCTCCGCATGGGTCATGCCCGGTAGCGTCAGCCCTGCAAAGGGACCCTCTTGGACCTGATTACCGAAATGCTCAACCAGCTTGCGGTTGAGCGGCCCACATCCCCAACTCACGAGTACCTTGTGCGAGTGAGCGCGGGCGCGCGCCGACATTAGCGCGGCGGTCCATCGCGGTGCGACCGTATCAAGAAATTTCTTCAGGAACTGCTTCACAGACGTCCACGTGGGTCCAATGTCCGAGTCGACTGGGCCCCGCGATTACATCCACCGCTTCGCCGCGCCGAACAACCTAAGAAACCTACATAAGCGCACAACATCTCTTTCGTCTTCAAAACTAACTTCCCAGTCGTAAAGCGCGCGTCATTCTTGGTCCCAGCGGAAAGAGTCGGGGGCGGACGTACATGCCGAGCGGGTAACGAAGCATCAAGGGAAACATGACCATTGCATAAACGAGTACGCCGGCCAAGGTAGTCAGAGCGATGAGCAAGACGGTGTTCGGCACCCAGACTCTTGCCAATGCGCCTGCTCCGACCATGAGCGCTAACAAGCGGACGAACCAGGGCGAGAGTGGCCGAACTAATTCCCACAGAGATAGGCCACTCTCTCGAGCCAGCGCCAAGAGATTCAATGGCAAGCTTACCAAACAGACGCCAACGATCATGCCCAGCGGCGCGCCTAGGGCTCCATACAGCCGCACGAGGGGGACCACGGTCGCGACGCTAACCAGGCCATCAAGCAAAGCTGTCAGGCATAAACGTCGCTCGTAGCCAAAGCAGAAAAGGGTATAACCGACAGTCAAGTTCCAGTGGCGCAGCAGCATACTCCAAAGGATTAGCACCGTTAGCCAGAACCCCCCGTACTGACCCGCACCCACCCAAAGTCGGATAAAGCCTTGATTTATCAACAGCACCACGCACACGACCGCACCGCTCAACATTAGCAAGGCCTGCGCGATTGAGATACATACTTCGGACAAACGTACGCGCGATTCACCGGTCCGTATTTGACTCAACGCCGGCCCAGCCGCAGACATGAACATCTGTGGTTGATTCGCCAACACGCTAATCAATTTGCCCGTGCAGGCGTAAGGAACCACTGCGGCCGGCCCGAATAACTTACCGATAATCAGAATGTCCGTGCCTGTCAACAACACGGTCGCAATTTGATTAGCGCTCACCCACAAACCCTGGCTGAGCCGAACTCGCGCTCGTTCCCAAGTCAGCCGCGGCAGACGTTTGGGTAACACGCCCGGAAAATGTCTCCGCAACCGATCCCATGACATCAGCGAGTTGATTAGTTGGAGGAAAAACCAACCGATTGCCAACGCATAAAGTCCAGCCCCGGCCACGATCAACAGAATCGTGAGTGCCGTACTGGCAACGTAAGAAAAAAGTGCCACTCCGCCTTGAAACGTATAGTCCTGAAGGCCATGAAGAATGGCCGCGAAGATGCGAAGCGGAAATGTAATTACAAATGCGATCAAGAGCAGACCGATTGGATTGCTTAAAGCCTTCCAATCGGCGGGGATCATCAACCACGCGATGAGCGCGCCCAAGACGACGAACGGGAGTTGCCCCATAACCACACGAATTGTTTCGCCGATGAGACGCGGCAGATCGACCGCGTTCTGTATACCACCGGCCAGGCCGGTGGCGAATGCAACTTCCCGCGGCAAGATTGCAATAATGCCGAGGTCAAGAAGCCCAAGGTAGAACATGATTTGCGTGCCCACAAGCCATAAGCCGTAATCGTGCTGCCCGATGCGGAACAGGAGAAAAGGGACCAGCCAAAACCCGATAATCATAGTCAGGATTTGGGTGGTGTAACCAAAACCCATTCCGCTTAGAAAGCGTCCTGTGCGACTCATATTCTTCCCACTTTCACAGCCGAAGGTCGGAAACGTGGAACTCGGGCCATAACGTTATTCTGCTCCCAGAGAACGGACTCGTTACCCTGAGCTGACTGGCGCGCCGCCACCCATCCTACGTTTAATAACAGCAAGCACGTTTGAGGAATCGAAACCAATAGACCTGTGCCAAGCAGATTAAAAGCGAAGTATACGAGGCATGTCACCCAGGCAAGACGTCGACCAATGAACCATGGATCAGACCGAGAGGGACCCGGCTGTATGAGTAACCAACCAATAAACGCTAGCCAAAGGCCTAGTCCTACAAGTCCGAGCTCCAACACCATTCGCCCAAATTCATTTTCCGTGGCTACAGGATTCTGGATGTTAGCGCTCAGGAAATAAGGGATGTGCGTTCCAGCTCCCAACCCGTTGCCAAGAGGAAAAGTGCCGGCCAGCTCGAAAAAGCCCATGTTGACGCTGCCAACTATACGCTGAGTTATCATCTCGGTATCCTGCAATTGAGTAAATCGCTGAAGCCTTTGCTCACCGGAGACTAACCAGGCTACCGTCGCGAGTATCAGGACCCATCCGATAAAGTTACCGCGCCTGGACCCTACTGAAAACATAGCGACCATTATCACGACGGCTGCTCCGATAAAGTGTGACCTGCTGGCAGCTAGCAAGACTCCTAACAACGAGCCGATCAATGCAGTTATCACTAACGACTTATGAAGAACACGTTTATTTGCCTGATGCAACGCGCCTATCAGAAACGGAAGACTCATCACCATCGTGCCGGCGTAAGCATGAGAACCTATGAATGTGGACGGTATCCGATAAGCGCTGTACCCGGCCACGTCCTTGCTTAGATAAACCAAATCCGTGAGCCCATTGCGGGGAAAGAAGCTTTCGACACCCACAAAGAACTCAGCGATGGCAATAACGAAAACGCCGAGATTCAGGATCGCCAATAACATCGCCAAATCATATTTTTCTTTATCACTGAGACGAGCCCCGACGATCATAAATGGTAATAGGAGAATATTTGCCCGCAGGCCAAGTAAGCGCACGAAGAAATCCTGGTTTGGGATCATGAACATTAATATGGGCCAGGCGACCAGCAACTCCATCCAGGGCTTGATGCTTTTGATTCGATACTCCTCAGCAAGGGCCATCCGGCGGAATAATTGGGCGGTGTAGAAGCCCAGGACCGCAGCATCAAAAAGGAAGTGCGAGTAAGGATCGGGGAGGTTCGCTCGCGTGATCCCATAAATGTATCCGAAGGCCAGAACCGCGCCGAGGCCCATCACCAGGGAACGACGCGCAGCGACGAATGTAATTGTGAGTGCTGATACGAAGAGTAATATAGACATGGGTTGCGAAACGGATGTTTCGGCTGCAATAGAATTCGAGTACTAACTCTTTCTTCCAATCATCAGCAGGTTGTCCGACAGCGCGCGCGGAAAACGACGCGCCAGGAACCCCGGATAGTGCCAGGGTGTTAACATTAAACGCCCCCGATAACTGTACCCAGTCGACACTTCTGTCAATTTGCATTCGGCCGCCATGCGTACGAGATCGCTCTCTAGAAGTGCCGTAAGATGCGCGGGATAGTGCACATCCTGAAAAGCAGAGAACCTGCGCTTAATAATCAACGTCAAAAGACTCAGCAAGCTCAACTGATTCGGAGTTGTTACTACCACCCAGCCGCCAACCTTTGCCAGGCGCACGAGCTCACGCATGAAAGCTCGAGGATTTTCAAGATGCTCAATGGTTTCCACGCATACAACAACATCGGCGATATCATCGGCTAATGGCACTCTCTCTTTCTCAAGGTCGACATAAGTGAACTCGTCAATTGAAGGAAACTCTGAATAGCGCACTACGTCGGCGCCGATGTATCGGGAAAAATCCGAACGCAAGAACGGCCTCAGATACCCATGACCGCAGCCGATGTCGAGCACAATATCACGTCGCACGTGGTGTTGTTCCAAGGTTCTAGCTACCATTTCATAGATGGCAACATCGCTGATCCCACAACTGTGGCGCGCGCGGGCATCCACTTCCAGTTCAACGGAGCAAGCGATTGCGTTCATATAACGACCTGACCGGCAGCGGAAGAGAACACCTCAGCGATTCGGCGCATCTGTCTTACCGGGTCACATAGTTTTTGCGCGCGATCCGGCGCTGCAGCCCGCAGCTTGGCGCGCAAATCAGGGTCCATTATGAGCCCCCGCAGAGACGAAGCCAGAGCAATGCGATCCCTCGGAGGGACAAGTATTCCGCACGAGCCATTAACAATCTCGCAGGCGCCGCCAAGAGCTGTGGTTACGATTGGTAAGCGGGCATAGAGCGCCTCGATGAATACGATCCCAAATGGTTCCGGCTTAACGTTCGGTTGGCAATAGATGTCGGCCGCGCTGAGAAGTCTGGGTACGTCAGAACGTTTGCCGAGAAACCGAACCCGATCCGCGATTCCTAATCGGCCGGCCAATCTCTTTAGCTCTTCAAGGTACTCAGTTTCCTGCCGACGTTGGGCGCCTCCCACGAGCCAGCAGATCCAATCGGGCAGGCCTCTGAGTAGGTGCAACGCTTCCAAGTGCAAAGCATGTCCCTTCCACGATTCCATGCGGCTGGCTTGGATGATCACCGTAGCACCTTGTGGCGCGTGCATTTCATTTCTTATAGCCCGGCGATCGCGGTCGGAAAACGCTTGATCGCTTGCTACAGGACAGTAAACGACTTCGGAGCGCAGGCCCTGGTATCTTTGGCCCAGGCCGCTTGCCGTAAACGCACTGTTGCACACGGCAAGGTCGGGCGGTGTTCTGTCGCTCAATCGATCGAGCCAATTCCTTTTGCCGCTGGCGTCATGGCACCACGACACAAGCGGCAAACCGGCCGACCGGAAGACAGGGCCGAAGATTGCGCGCGACCAACCCGAATGGCATACGCTCAAGTCAAAACGATTTTCGTCAAGCAACCGACGAACAACTCGCCGCGCACGCCGTATCGACGCGGGGTTTCTCAAGCGCACTCGACCGAGTCCGTAGACGGGCGCTCCCGCTGCAGTCAATTCTTCAGTCAAGCGCCCCTCAAAGCAGAGCGCGAAATGCGATTCCATTTGCGGGCAAAGGTCGCGATAACGCGCTAGCGTGACTAAGATCGTCTCCACTCCGCCATACAGATTTCCACTATGAACGTGCAGGACGCGCAATATAGGTTCTTTGCGATAATGAGGCGAGCCAGGATGCAGCCAACAATATGAAAGCCACATCTACGTAGGGAATGCGATAGCGGATTTGGACGTGAAACAGCAAGCCGCCAAGGACGTAGCCAACTGCAACCACTCCCAACAGCAGGACGATAAAGGAATCGCGTTGCCACCTCCTGCGAACCAACGCGACGCCAGCCATGAGAAACAACGGCGTGTTGACCAGCAGCGAGAGCAGAAAATTCGTTCGCGAGAAGATGAGGGGATTCAGCCACGGGGTCCAGAAATGCTTGAATTTGTACCACTGCAGACGCCACCAGTCACGCGGATGGTTTTGGCGAAAATCGCGGACCTCGTCTTCCCACTGACCTAATGATGCGCTCGACTCGCGCGCGAGTCGCGCTGTGAGCTGGTCTTGAATTTCGTAGTATTCGCTTCTTGTTCGGGCCTCGTTGAGGCGCAGGTACTCCGGTGAATTGCCATAGGCGAACATTTCAGGACCCCCGCCCGGCGCTAAACTGAATTCTCCGTGGACCCAATAATTGCGCGCCATGAAGGGCAATAAGAGACCGCTGACAACCACGGTGAAATAGGCCGCGCTCGTCAGTGCGAAAAACCAGCCGCCATTGCATAATGCTCTCCAGCCGATCCACAAAGCCGCTACCGGAAGGAACAGTTGCAGCGGGGCGCGAGTCAAGCAAGCTAACGCCAGCGCTACGCCTCCGCACGTCAGCCAGCGAATCGGATTCTTGGGTTGTGGTTCGTTAAGTCGTTGCAAACATGCTATACCGCCCCAAAGCAATGCGATGAATACAGTCTCGGTTAAGACAAAGCCGCAATAAAAGATTAGGAAGGGATGAAAGAGAGCGATTACGAAAGCCCAATTACCCGCTCGCTGTCCACACCATCTGCCTGCTATGTGAGCCAATATGAAGGCCTGAGACACTCCTATGAGAGACTGTGCAAGCTGAATAGGCCAAACGACTTGGTCATTAATTGCGACAAAAGGGAGCAAGAAGATCGAATAGAATGGCGGTCGGATTGAATTGAAGTATCGTGGGTAGGCGTCCCAGCGAAGTGATAACAAACTTTGTGCGTAGGCAAAATACTCCTTACCATCCCATCCGCCAAAAGAAGACTCCTTACTTACAGTCAGACAATAAGCGATCCGAATCAACAGGCCTGCAGCCGCCAACCAAAGATGCCATCTGCGCCAGATCCAGAATGCGGCTGGCGTAAGCTCCGGTGGCCGTGGCGCGCCATTGGCCATGCTTCCAAGAATCTTTTCGCTATGGACGTGCAGGGCCCGCATCACTCAAATGTGGGGTCGCGAATTGTTCGCGCAAGCGTCGGCTGACCCGAACGGGCTTGCGAGACGCGACGTAATTGAATCCGACGAGAAGGAAAAATGGATCGAACAAGACACGATGACGAGTCGCGGTCATGAAAACAGCTTCTATCGCCAGGGTGTACAGGAACAACAAGAGTATCAAAAGGGACTTTGGCTCTCTGGACCAAAATGCAGGCAGTCCGAGTAAGAACCCACAAACAATGACTACTGAATACGGAGTCAAGAGCAGCGCGTACCTTAAATTTGCCTGCTTTTGCGGCAGCGGCGAAAGAAAACGGACTGCCTTCATGGCCGCGAGCCGGAGGAATGCAGCGGGATGTTCCTTGATCCATTTCACGCCAAGAGACATCAACAGGTCCGATCTCTGTTTCTCCGTCAGTCCCTCAAGATTCGGCATCGCCGGCGCTTGTTCGAACCTCTCGCTCCAGAAGCCTCCCTGATGAACGTCCGAATTAAATTGCCAAAGATTTAGCGCCGCCTTGCCGTCGAATGGAAAGAAAGCGTGACTGTTAATCGAGTTCCTAATGCAGTATGGCGATACCACCAGCGCCACCACCCCAACATACAAGAGAGCCTGAGACCATCTGCTGGTAAAGGCGATGAGGATCGCGATCGCCGGCAGGAAGAAAAGCAAGTTTGTTCTCACTAATAAGCTGAGTGCCAGGAAAACTGCAGAAAGGGCGAGATGTTTAATCTCGCGGTTCTTCAAATAATTGAAAAGAAAACAGAACGTTCCCAGCTCACAAAAAAGGAACGGCATCTCTGACAAAAACAGTTGATTGAAAGCGATGTAGAACGGGCTTAGGCCCATCGCCACCATAGCCACGTTGGCCCAGCGCTCTGGCATCCAATGCAGACAAATCCCCCGGAAAAATAGCAGGCTCCCCGCAAACAGAATGATGTTGCCCAATCGCAAGAGAAAGTAGTTTTGGCCGAAAACCGCAATTTGCGCCGCGAGCAACAGCGGCGTTCCCAATCCGAAATAGGAGGTTGGTTCGCCTTTCTTGATGAACCCTGCCAGGGCGTCGAACGAGAGTGAAAGCCCATTGCCGGCGAGGATATTTTGGGCGGCGCTGAGGTAAGCACCCTGGTCCGGATAGTCAATAAACCTGCCTCCGAAATACGCCGCCACGAGCAGATGAGGAAACAGGACGAGCGGCAACAGCCAGCGTGTTGCATTACGCGCCGGCCCCAAAGCCTTGGGCGACCTCGAACGCTCTTCAGATTGATGCCTATCCAACGCGAATGATTTCAGTCTAAAAGGTCAGGTCTGCAACTTGTTCGGGGACAGTCTCGGATAGCGGGTTCTGAGTTTGTCCTAAAGACGGGCGCAACAGCTTGTGTGCGATCCTTCGCGCGAAGAGATGGGACGGTCTCTCTACGATTAAATAGAACGTGTAGCTAACGAGCAGAACAAAAGCGATGTTTATCATCCAATTCATTCCGGCGGCAAAAGGCGCAAACGCAAGCAAAACGA
>QHXG01000655.1 GCA_003222845.1 Acidobacteriota bacterium
GACAACATCTCCCAGGCTTCATATTTCTTAACCCGGCCCGCCACTTCGTAACGCCGCACCTGTTCATCGAGCGCGTACAAGAGCTGCTGGCCCGTCGAAGCGCCGGCAAATGCGGTGCGATGATGTTTGGTGCCGCCGAATCGGCGAAAGTCCAACAGTCCTTCCTTAGTGCGCGAAAAGGGAACTCCCATGCGATCGAAGAGGTAGATAATTGCGGGGGCCATTTCGCACATCGCTTTCGCGGGTGGTTGATTCGCGAGAAAGTCCCCGCCGTAAACGGTGTCGTCAAAATGTTCCCACGTCGAATCGCCTTCGCCCTTGGTGTTGACCGCGCCGTTGATGCCGCCTTGCGCGCAAACCGAGTGCGAGCGCTTCACCGGCACGACGGAAAAGAGATCGACGTCATGACCGGCTTCGGCAATCTTCATCCCAGCCGCCAATCCGGCAAGGCCGCCGCCGACTATTGCGATCTTGATCTTATTCCTCGCCATTCGTGCTCTCTATTTAACTTTTGTCACTGGTTGGTCCGGATGAGCGGGGTTCGGAATGACACGCTGCCCGGTACAATCAACCATGACGTCCGTTTTCTCAAGTACGGTCTGTCCAATTAGCACTTCATCACCGAGGATTAATGCTTCTTCCAGAGTATCGCGATCCAAAATCTTGATAATCACGGCTTCAGTCACATCGACAGTATCATTCCTTCCGTCAGCGTACTGAACCACACGCTGACCGCGGCTAGCGACACCCAACTGCTGCGCCACGTGAGAGGGAATAATGCTGCGAACGGCGCCCTTATCTATCAAAGCGTCGGCTTCGTATCGTCGAATAGCGGACGGATCGATTTGTCCGCGGCGAGCCAAAGCTTCATCGACGGCGTTCGTAATGATTACCTGTGCTCTAACTTCTCCCATCAAAGAATGCCTCCCAGCAATCCACCAGGACGAATGAAAGCAACCGCCGCGTTGATGCCAACCGCCAGCAACAGCACTCCAAACGCAATGCAAGCATAGCCGGTCAATCGCTGCGCCCGCTCCCCAATAGTGATGCCCCAATCTACCAGAAACAGCCAGACACCATTTACCAGATGCCAGACAGTAGCCGTGATTCCAACTAGATAGACAACGAAAATCCACGGCCTAACAAACTCGTTATGAATGATCGTGAAACCCTGATCCGAATGTGTGGCCACGGACAAATTATTCAACCCGGGAATCAGACCGAACCGAAAATTCAGAACATGAAACGTAATGAAGAAAAACAGAATGATTCCCGTCACGCGTTGAATCGTGTAGAACCAATTTCGCGGATAGGGATAATTCAGGTTATTCGGCCGCGCCTCGACCGTAATCACCAAACCGTACAGCGCGTGATAAATCAGCGGAATGAAAATGCCGCCAATCTCGACGAACAGGATGTAAGGAATCGACTGCAGGTCTTTAACTGCGTTGTTGAAATCAGCCGGACCGGTGAGCGCTTTTGAGTTAGTATAGAAATGCTCCAGGAGAAAGACGCCGAGCGGCATGATGCCTGACAACTGATGCAGTTTCCGCAGAAGAAAAGTTCTGCTCAGACGAATCGCCAACGGTGCGCTCCTTTGCGGGATAAACTCAGCAAGGCCTGCGAACTTTGCGGGAACCAGTCAGTAATTAATTGCAATATCACAGAAAATTATAGGGTGAAGCCGCGAAAATGCAAAACGACCTCGATGATACAACTCCATTTCCCGAACCGGTTGTGATCGAGATCACAGATGTATTCGACCTGCACACGATTCCTCCGCGCGAAGTGAAAGCGGTCGTCGAAGAATATCTGCTGGAAGCACAGCGAAAGGGCTTTCGCGTCGTTCGCATCATTCACGGTAAAGGCATAGGAGTGCAGCGCGAAACGGTTCGGGCGATTCTCGCGCGCACTTCATTCGTCGAAGATTGGACCGACGCGCCGCCGGATGCTGGTGGGCTGGGTGCGACGATCGTGAGATTTTCTAGCTGATCTTGAATAAGCCAGTTCACAGAAGACTAGCTTTCGGAGTAGCTCTGTTCACACAACGTAATCTCAGAAACAGCCGGCAACACTAGGACAGATCATCCAGCCGTGTTGGATCGCGTAATTGGTGGGTGCTTGATGGAGACATTGAGACCCACGGTTTGACGCTTCGCTCGCAGTGGAAAAACCGACTATAATTCGCGTCATGACAATTGTTGAATCCACGCAAGAGGTTCCACTCACAGTAACGCCGGATGGAACGATCAGGATTACCGGCTCGCGCGTCAGCCTGGATTCTGTCATCTATCATTATCGCCACGGCGCGACGGCGGAGGAGATAGCCCTCCGATTTCCCGGACTGCGACTGGCTGATATTCACTCCTGCATTTCCTACTGCCTTAATCATCAGGAAGAGGTCGACGATTATCTCGCGAATAGAGAGCGTTCTGCCGCTGCCTTGCGCGAACGTATCTCCACAGATCCCTTGCAGCAGCAGGGAGTCAATGAGATGCGCGAACGAATCAAGGCTCGACAAGCAGATTGCGGAGAAATGCCATGACTGTCTTGGAACACATTAAACAACTGGCCCTGAATCTGGCGCCCGAAGAAAAGGATGCCTTGGCTCAGTATTTGGCCGAGTCAAATGGCGAGAAGCCCGCAGAGAATCCGCAATCATTGCGCGGCGATTGGAGCGACGCGTTTTCGGACGACCTCGACGTTGACGCAGAGTTGAAAGAGACTCGCGGCGAGTGGCAGAAAGAATGGCGCGGAGATGAGTTTGTCGGATGATAGGAGAACGAATCATGAGAGGCACTATTGCGAACACTCCGATTGAAGCCGAGCGCGAGGCAGAACGAGCCCGCGCCGATTTATTGCGTCGCGCCGAAGCGCAAGGCATCAAGCCGTTCGCTTCACTGGAAGACTTCGCAGGAGACCCGGCTCTGACTGCGGACTTCGATGTTGATGCGTTTCTGCGCCAGGTCCGCGAAGACCGCGACCGCCCATCTGGACGGAGCATCGACTAATGGCAGTCCGCGTCATCGACACGGATGTTTGGTCATATCTCTACAAAGGGCGCGACGAAGCCAAACTTTATGAGCCTCACCTCTTTGGCAACCTTCTCGTAATCAGCTTTCAAACGCAGGCAGAATTGTTTCGAGGCGCTGTGGCCGCGGGTTGGGGGGCGCGACGCCGTGAGCACCTCGAATCACGTTTGCAGAGGTACGTCATCGAACCCTCGTCAGACGCCCTGTCTTTACATTGGGCAGAGGCAATGGATAGCGCGCGGCGTAACGGGCGACCGATTGCTGCCGCCGATGCCTGGGTTGCCGCGACCGCTCTGCATCTTGGCGTGCCCCTCATCACGCATAATAAGAATCATTTCATCGGTGTTGATGGCCTAACCGTCATCTCGGAGAGCGGAAGCTGAGAGCAGTAATGCGGATTCTCGTCGCAATCGCACAATGCGCGCCTGGCCCAAAGCAAGCAGTTTGTCTTGCTGCCATTCTACCCACCTCACACGCTCGACTTCGACGCATGTAGTGCGGTGACGGAAATGCACGACCGGATGATCGCCGCCGATGCGCGGCGGACCAAGGCGACGCTACTGACTCGCGATTCGCAGATAGCGAGCAGCGGAGTTGTTGCGACAGTATAGACAGCGCGTGATTGCCGATAGATAATAGACTGACAAAGAGAGGTCAGTGAACCATGGCAACACTAGAACAGATCATCGACGAAGCACGCGCACTCTCGCCTCGCGAAAAGCAGAAGTTACGTCAGGCGCTGGATCGCGAATTAGGTCCGGTTGGACATACGGATTTAGATTCCAGAGAAGATACTTTTGTTAACCGTCTGAGGCAAAAAGGACTCATCGCCGAAGTGCCACTTCGTTTGCCTGATGACGAGCTGCGGCGAAATTACAAGCGGATTGAAGTCAAAGGTGAGCCGCTTTCTGAGACTATCGTCAGGGAGCGTATCTAGTGGCGGGGTTTTTCTGCGACAGTAGCGCGGTCGTGAAGCGCTACGTTAATGAAACAGGCTCGAACTTTGTTGATAGTCTGGCTGACTTG
>QHXG01000656.1 GCA_003222845.1 Acidobacteriota bacterium
TTGATAGCGCTCCTCCTGATCTTTGCGCAATGCTTTCTTTAGGATCCATTTCAACGCTTCGGGAGATTCTGATGGGAGCGGCGGCGCGTCGTCCCTCAAAATCGCAGCGATGACATCGTGTGGCGTCGCCCCGGTAAAGGCTGGTTTGCCGGTGAGCATTTCATAGAGCATTACTCCCAAACTCCAGATGTCCGTCCGCGCACCTACGGTTTCTCCGCGTGCCTGCTCCGGTGACATGTAGGCGGCCGTACCAATCACTCTACCTTCCCCGGTCTTCACCAACAGCCTGGTCGTAGCTTCTCCCTTCATTAGAATCCCAGGAACATCGGCCAGCTTGGCGATGCCAAAATCCAGGACCTTCACCTGGTTTGGCCGGCCCAGGTGAGTACTCTTATCCACCATGATGTTTTCGGGCTTGATGTCCCGATGCACGATTCCTTTGGCATGCGCTGCGGCCAGGGCGCTGGTCACTTGCAAGGCAATCTCCAGTGCTTCATTCAACGCCAAAGGTTTATTGCCCAGATATGTACTCAGCGTCACACCCTCGACATACTCCTGGGCAATGAAGTGGTAGGAGCCTTCGTGTCCGATCTCATAGATGGTGATGATGTTGGGATGATTCAGGCCTGAGGCGGCGCGCGCTTCTTGCTCAAAGCGTCGCAGCCGGTCGGTATCCTGGGTGAGCGACGCAGGCAGAAGTTTGAGCGCCACTGTGCGACCCAGAACAGTGTCCTGGGTCAGGTAAACCTCACCCATGCCGCCTGAGCCAAGCGGCGAGATGATTCGGTAGTGGCTGATTGTTTCCCCGCTAGCCATTCCGGCCTCTGCGCTTCCCTGATCGGCAGCAACTCCACGCGCCTCGACCTCCATTGCGGGACTCTCGATAAAGCTCCCCGCTTCCTCGTTCGCAGCAAGCAATGCCTCAACCTGTTGGCGTAACGCCTCATCATCAACACACGCTTCATCAAGAAACGCCGCGCGTTCTTCCGGCTCGTGCTGAAGAGCCGCGTGAAACAGCTCGTCGAGTTGTTGCCAGCGCTCAGGTTTCATTATTCAGTGAGTTGTAGAGCCATGCTTTCGCCATGCTCCAGTCGCGTTTCACAGTCAAAGGCGAGACGCTTAAAGCCTCGGCAGTTTCTTCCACGCTCAGTCCGCCAAAAAAACGCAGCTCGACCACTTTGCTCTTTCGCGGGTCAATAGCCGCAAGCTTCTCCAGTGCGTCATCGAGCGCTATCAGATCTGCGCCGCGTTCGCGCGAGACGATCATCGCTTCATCAAGAGAAACCTGCTGCGCGTCTCCACCCCGCTTGGCATACTTCCGCTTGCGCGCGTGATCAACAAGTATCCGACGCATCAGTTGCGCGGACAGAGCAAAGAAGTGCGCGCGGTTCTTCCAGTGTACGTGTTTCTGATCGACCAGCCGAAGATAAGCTTCATTAACCAAGGCCGTCGTTTGCAAAGTGTGCTCCGGCTTCTCTTGTCGCATGTAATGGTGGGCCAGGCGGTGTAGCTCACGGTCGACCAGCGGCATCAGGTGATCAAGAGCGGCCTGATTTCCGTTACTCCAATCCACTAAGAGTTGGGTCACTTCATGCGGCGATGTGGTAGCCATTGCAGCTCGTCCAGAGCGATTACGCGAGTTTAACTTCCGGCCGCGCGGATTATAGCACCTACTTTCCCACCCAATTCCAGATTAGGCCGTTTGGGGCTTGATACTTTCTCGCCACTTTTCTCGCGGTATGGGTCGAGGGCAAAGCGGTTCAGCACATTCGCTCAAACCCTCTGCTGAATAGCGCGGGAGGTGTGCGATGAAACTTCGATGCCAGTTGTTTGCGATAGCTCTGCTCTTAACCACATCGGTGACCGGACTTGGCGGTTTATCGATCGAACAAAAACGCGAGCGGCTGCGAATGCTGCGCACTGATGCGTTCAGAAAGATTAGATTGACACGGCTCGATCGTGCTTATCTGGACGTCCGCACGCTTCTCAGTCAACAAGGTAGCTGCAGCGAGTTCTTTGGCCGCGGCCCCGCTCAAGACGTTCTCGAAGAGTTGGTCATCAAACTCCGAGCAGAGAGGCTAAGCGACTCGAGCGTAGGGATCCGCATGTCTGGGCCGTTTACCCTCTTTGAGAATTCAGAAAAAGGTTTCTCATATCGACTCTTTGCAAACGCCGAATTGAACACGGCCGGGCCCTTTTGCAGAGCAAAGGTCTCTCCCGCTGAACCGCTCGTGCCCGGTGTCGGCAGTTTTCTGCCAAATACCCGAGAGGTAAGAGTCCTCATTCTCCTTCATGAGTTGGCACACTTGATCCAAGGCAAAGACGGAAAGTGGCTCATCCCTGACGATGGAGATCGTCCGCAATTGAGCCGTCAGAACACGGCGACGGTTGAATCGAGATGCGGAAAACAGATTCGAGCTTTGTAGTTTGCGGTGTTGGCCAAGCCAATTCCACCATC
>QHXG01000067.1:0-495 GCA_003222845.1 Acidobacteriota bacterium
CTCCGGTGCCGCCGACGATCATCGTTAACAGCGGCACGGATTCCTTGAATAACACGCGCTGGACATTCACCAATACGTGCAGCGGTCCATACACCTGGATTGGCGGCGCGAATCAGGATTGGCAAGTGCCGACCAATTGGTCCCCGATCCGACCCACTGCGGCGACTGCGTCAACGACCGACGCCTTGATCTTTGACGGTAATGTTACGCCGACCCCGATTGTGAACAACGTTCCGACGCAGCAAATCGCGACGTTGAGGTTAGTTAACAACGGCATCGGCGTAACGTTGAAGACTTCCGGCGCGAACACGCTGACACTCGCCGGCGTGAGCGGACATGACTTGTCGATTCCGGCGGGCACTTCGTTGACCCTGGCGGGCAGTAACGCTTTGAGTATCGCGCTATCGGCGGGATCGGCAGCGAACGTCGATGGCTCGACGCCAGGGATTCGCGGGTCGATCGCGCTCCTGCAGGCTGCGCATCGCTTGACCGGAT
>QHXG01000067.1:578-13584 GCA_003222845.1 Acidobacteriota bacterium
ATTTGGCACCGGCACGAACGGGTCGGTCGTCTTCGAATCCGGTTCGTTCGCCTTCTTCAACGAAGGCAGCGATCCCTTCGGCGGTAGCGGACATTCAGTTGTTACGTTCAACTCGGGTAGTATCCAGCAGTTCTTCGCGGCGAGCGCCTTCGCTTCTTCAGGACGAAGCTATGGAAACTTAACTCTTAATGGCACTCAAGCGTATACAGCCTCGGGTGCGAGCCAGTTGACGATCCAGAACACTTTCGAACTCGAAACCGGGAGCACGTTTACGCTTTCAGGTTTGAGCGGCGGCGACTTGAATCCGTTAGGCAGCTTCCTGGATCAAAACACGGGCGTGGCCTTCAATCCGAATGGAAGGATGGTGAAATTCCAGGGTGGCGGAACGACTCAAACCATTTCGAAAGCCGGCGGCAATACGGAATCGTTCTTCGATGTGTTCATCAATGAGTCCGCCGGCGGCAAGGTGCAGTTGCTGAGCCCGGTGACAATTACCGGACAATTAAATCTCAGCACGGTGGACTCTTTGATTGAACTTAATTCACAGAGCTTGACACTGAACGGAACCATCACCGGACCAGGGCAACTGAAGGGCGATCTCACGGGAGCAAGTCTGTTAGTTGGCGGCACCACGGGCGGTGATCTGGGAACGGTGAATTTTCTGAGCGGCGCCCAGACGCTCTCGACACTAACTGTCAACCGCACTGGGGCCTCAGCCTCAGTCACGCTGGGAAGCAATCTGACCGTTGGCGGCACGACGACTCTGACCAATGGTGTCGTGAATATGGGAACGTTCACGCTGACGACTAACGGCAACGTCACGCGCAGCAGTGGATACATTATTGGCAACGAGCAACGCTTTTTCGGCTGTAATACAAGTTGTTCAATCACATTTGATGTCGGAACCGCGAACGGCTACTCGCCGGTCAGCGAAGTTATTCATGTCAACGCCAATACAACCTATCAGCAAGCAATCAAGGCGACTGGGACGCAACATCCGAGCATTCACAACGTTAGTGCCCACGCCCTACAACGCTATTGGACAGTGGGTACGCCAAGTCCGGCAATCTCGTCGGCAGACATTACCTTCAATTACCTGGCGGGAGACGTAGTAGGCACACCGGCCAATTACGTCTTCTTCCGAAACAGCAGCGGTGTCTGGTCAACGCTTGCGCCCACAGGCACCCCGACCAGCACCAGCGCCACCATCAACGGCGTCAGCTCGTTCAGCGATTGGACGTTGGCTGAAACGAGCGCCGTGACTCCGGGAACACTGGCTTTCTCAGTGGCCAATTACAACGATACCGAACAGAACTCGAGCACACACACCGCGACGATTACAGTTCAACGGACCGGTGGCACGGACGGCGCGGTCTCGGTGCATTACGCGACCAGCGACGGAACGGCGACGACTGCGAACAACGATTACGACGCGACTTCCGGAGATCTCAACTGGGCCGATGGCGACGGCACGCCCAAGACGTTCATCGTCACCGTGCACGGCGACACGACTGCCGAAGCAGACGAGACCGTCAACCTCACCCTAAGCGCTGCGACGGGCGGCGCCACAATTGGCGGCACAAATCCAGCTACGCTGACGATAGTCAACGACGACACGGGGGTGAGCGTTGCAGTCTCGCCGGTGGCCGTGCTTGAAGACGGTGCGACGAATCTTGTTTACACATTTACCCGAACGGGCGTTACTACCGGCGCCTTGACGGTAAACTTCGCAGTAAGCGGGACCGCGACCTTCAATACCGATTACACACAGAGCGGTGCGGCGACATTTGACGCGTCGAGCGGCACCGTAAGCTTTGGCGCTGGAGATACAACAAAGACGGTAACCGTCGATCCGACTGCAGATACTACCTTCGAGCCAAACGAGACTGTGACCCTCACGGTCACTTCAGGCACCGGTTACACCGTCGGGAGTCCCAGCACAGCCACGGGAGCAATAATTAATGACGATGCGAAATTGGTAGTCAATACGACCGCCGATCCTGGCGACGGTGTTTGCACGGCCGATCCCGGTGGTTGTACGTTGCGCGAGGCAATCAACGCGGCGAACTCCGACATTGGAAACCCGCACGCCATAAACTTCGACATTCCGGCGACGGATACGCAGCACTTCTATTACAAGGATGATAGCGTCGCCAATCATGTCACTTATGATCCGGCGCACGTCCTCGTCACTACTGCCGCGAATGACGCAGGTCTTCCCGCGGACAAAGATCCCGACTGGCCGCACAGTTGGTGGTCAATTCGGCCCGCATCCGCGCTGCCGGCAATTACTGAGCAATTGATGATTGACGGTTATTCGCAGCCGGGCGCGAGCGCGAACACGCAGGATGTAACCGACGATGCCGTGATTTGCGTTGAACTCAATGGCGTTAATGCCGGCGCCAATGTGCACGGCCTGAGGGCGAATGCTTTGAGCGCCATTCAAGGTCTGGCAGTCAATCGTTTCAGTGGCAATGGCATTGGATTGTTGAGTGGTTCGTCTTCCGGTTTTGATTACAGTATCGTCTCAGGTAATTTCATCGGCACGGACGTCAGCGGCACGTTGGCGGCAGGCAACGGCTTGGCCGGTCTGTTCATAACCAACTCTACCGGCCAGCAGGTCGGCTGCACCGTCCCTGAGGAGCGGAACATCATCTCCGGCAACACGCATGAAGGCGTGGAAATTCTAACTTCCGGTGGGAATTTCGTGCAGGGCAACTTTATCGGTATCGCCGCGAATGGAACGAGTCTACTAGGAAACAGCGGCCACGGTGTCGAAATTTATGCTGGTGGTTCGGACAATACGATCGGCGTAGCATCCCTTTTTGTAGGGGATATGCTTCATCCCGAAGGGGGCAGCGGGTCAGGCTGTCGAAGGTCTAACACGATCTCACCGAGTTTCAATCAACATCTCAACCCGAATGCGGCGGTGGGTGCGGTTCCAACACAAGAGTTCACCGGAGCGAATATCATCGCCGGCAACACCGGTGATGGCGTCAGAATCAGCAGCGCGAGCGACATTAACAATCTGATTAGCCAGAACTCGATCTACTCAAATGGCAGGCTGGGGATCAATCTGGTCAAGCCGGCTTCTCCTGGCCCGCCTGATCCCGCCAACGGTGTTACCGACAACGACGCTGGCGATGGCGATGACGGTCCGAGCCATCTCCAGAACTTCCCCGTGATCACGGGTGTTGATGTGACGAATCAGACCATCTCAGGGACGCTCAACACGAATGTAAGCAACCCGAATGGATATATGATCGAGTTCTTTGCCAATGACTCTTGCGATTCAAGCGGCCACGGTGAAGGTAAGACTTATCTTGGCTCGTTAACGACGAGCGGAACCAACACGGATGGCTATGTAAATCCGTTTACTTTCAGCGGCCCGATCGTGCCGTTCACCCAGGGTCAGGTAATTACCGCCACTGCCACCGACGTAGACGGTAACACCTCCGAGTTCTCTGCCTGCTTCGCTACCGGGTTTGCGATCAGCGGCCACGTGGACTATTGCATTACTCCCAGCAAGAATGTTCCCGGCGTGTCAATGAACGTCACCGGCTCGCAAACGACTTCAACTTCGACCGACTCCAGCGGCAATTACGGTATTAGCCTGGCCGCGGGTGGAAACTACACCTTGACGCCGGCGAAGAGCGCCCTGTCTCCAACGGCTGCCGGCATTGATACCGCCGATGTGGTCGGCGTACAGGGTTACTTCCTCCACAGCACAAGTCTGAGCGGATGCGCTTTGACTGCCGCGAATGCCAACGGAGATGCCACAGTCGATACGGTCGATGTCATAGCCATTCAGAACTTCTACCTCGGAAACAACTCAGGTAAGGCAAACGTCGGCCAATGGCGGTTTAGTCCCAGCAGCCGACCATATTCGAGCCTATCCGCCGATCAGAGCGGCCAGAACTACGACGCGTTGGTGATCGGTGACATTACCGGAGATTTGACACCAACCCGCGCGAATCCTGATCCGGATAACTCTGCGACCACTGTCAGTCGTGATGCTTCGTCCGCAAGTCTTGTAACCCCTTCGGCGGTAGCGACGGTCTCTTTACCGATCGCCAACGTCAGCACGAGCACTACGAACTTCACGCTGCCCGTGACTACATCGAACATCGACGTTGCCGACGACCTCAGAGGCTTCCAGGGCGACTTCACGTTTGACCCGTCGGTAGTGACTTTCCAGGGCACGCCCGCATCGCCCGGTGGATTGACGGCCACTAATTGGAATGTCAGCGCGAACATTATCGGCGGCAACACGTTGCGCATCTCGGCTTTCTCAACCAACGGCACGCCGCTGTCGGGCTCGGGGACGCTGTTCAATCTGAATTTCACCAGAGTCAGTAGCACGCCGGGCGCCAGCACTGCGCTGACGTGGGCGGCCTCGCCGAATAATTTCGTATTTATCGATGGGAATCTCAATAAACAGGCCCCGGGTAGCACACCTCCTGGGAGCATCACCATCGCAGGACCGACGGCGGCGAATGGTGACATATCGGGCCGCATCGTCGACGCAAATGGCAGTCCCGTCGAAGGCGCCGGGATGCGTTTGAGCGGAACTCAGACTCGTCTAACAGTAACTGACGCTCAGGGCAATTACCATTTCGATAACGTCGATACGAATGGCTTCTATACCATAACGCCTGCGCGCGCGAACTTCGTCTTCAGTCCGGCGCAGCGAAGCTTTAGTCAACTTGGGCTGCATACCGATGCGGGGTTCAATGCCGCGACGAATGGCGAATCGCTGAATCCTCTGGACCGGTCCGAATACTTTGTCCGCCAACAGTATCTGGACTTCCTGAATCGCGAGCCGGATGAAGCCGGATTAAACTTCTGGGTCAGCAACATCGAGGCGTGCGGAGCAGATGCGCAATGTCGCGAAGCCAAACGCATCGATACTTCGGCGGCTTTCTTCCTTTCGATTGAGTTCCAACAGACTGGGTACCTGGTCTATCGAACGTACGCGGCGGCTTACGGAGATCTGCCGAACGCACCGGTGCCGATCAAACTCAACGAGTTCAAGCCCGACACGCAGGCCATTGGCAACGGCGTAGTGGTAAATCAGACGGGCTGGCAACAGCAGTTGGAGAACAACAAGCAAGCCTATCTGACAGAGTTTGTGCAGCGAGGGCGTTTCACCGCGGCCTATTCCACGACCATGACGCCGGCAGAGTTTGTCGACAAGTTGTTCGCGAATACCGGAGTCGTTCCTGCAAGCAGTGATCGCGCCGCGGCGATTAACGAATTCGGCGCCGTCATGACCAGCGATGATGCGGCCGCGCGAGCGCGCGCTTTGCGACGGGTCGCTGAGAACGCAATGCTGGCGCAAAAGGAATTCGACCCCGCGTTTGTGCTCATGCAGTACTTCGGCTATCTGCGGCGCGATCCGAATAGCGGAGCTGACCGAGACTTCTCAGGTTACAACTTCTGGCTGACCAAGCTGAATACTTTCAATGGAAACTTCCAGCAGGCCGAAATGGTCAGAGCGTTCCTGGTCTCGAGTGAATATCGCGGACGCTTTCCAAGATAGCTATCCGCAGATTACGCAGATTCCACCGATTTTCGCGAGATGTCTGTCTCATGCCAGCGTGCCAAGATTTTGTGGGTAAAAGCCCTCTCCCTTTGGGAGAGGGTTGGGTGAGGGCGTAGCTGAGTAACAAGAAAAGGAAAACTCTCCTCCGTCCTTTTTCCTGTCCGCTCCGATAAAAAACGCGAAAGAAGTATTTTAGGTTTCGTCGCTAGAGGAGAGAGAAGTATTTTTGGGTCTCGTCGCTAGACCCTCACCCCAGCCCTCTCCCAGCGGGAGAGGGAGTTACCTACCTACAAGGAGCCTTTCGCAGCGCACCCGCGGCTGAGGCGCGACCCCTCCCGCTGACGCCGATGATGCGATCTTTTACCGTAACCGGATGCGGTTATTTTCCGTTTACCTAGAATTGACCGCTGATTGGTACTCTGGTATAAGAGTCGCGCTAAGTTTGTTAAAGACCCGCTCAGGGAAAGTCTTAAGCTCAAGGAGTCCGTTTAGCAAAAGGTAGTTCTCGGTTGATTCTCATCTAAGATCGGAGCGCTAATTTTCTCACCTTTAGCGCTATTCATTACCCGTACCAAAACAAAAAACGTTTCGAGTTGAATTGATCCGTTTCAAAATCTGGCGTCGCCATAGTGTCAGCAGTGGAACAACAGGAAGCATCAGCGGCTCGATGACCTTTTCGGCCGCGGCGCACAGATTACTCGGGGCTGTCGCCGGTGCCATCACAGTCAATAACGGTGCAACGTTGACGGCAGGCACGAGTTTTTCCGGAAACCAATTTGGCAATACCAATAATCAGTTCGCTTAAGGAACGACATGCGCAACGCGTCAAAATTTTCAGATTAAGAGGTTAGTCTATGTTTTTATCCACAAATTCCAATCAACGTACTACTCTTCGACAAACGTTTTTTCTTCTCGCGCATCGTCGAACCGCCACAATCGCAATGTTAATAGTCTGCGCCTCACTCGCGACCGTGTTCGTCTGGCGTCAAGTGTTTGCCGCAAACGTCTTGTGGTCTTCTGCGGCTGGTTCCGCCTGGTTGACCGCCACTAACTGGACGGGAGGCGCCGTTCCCACTGCTACTGACGTTGCCCAGTTTGGAACAAACCCAACCGGCGCAGGTGGCGTAGGCATAAATTTTAACAACACGACGAACGCCGGCACACAAGCGACAGGACAAAGGATCGAGGAAGTCGGCGCCGTAGAGATTACTTCCGTACGCGCTGCGGCGATGCTTATTGGCGATAGCAGTACCACCGTCGGAGCAACCGGGACATTTCGCTTGAATGGCGCCGCCGTGAATAGCGTCGCCCACGTAATCGTCCGAAATAGCAGCAATCAACTCCTGACGATTCAGAACACGCAGGCCACGGGCACTCAAACGATGAGCGTGGCACTGAACGACGTCACCGATAACATCATCAATATCGACGGGTCCGGCGGAACCACGATTAGCAGCGTCATTAAGAATGCCGCCGGGAGCCACATCACGCTTGGTGGGAGCGGAACCGGCACCCTGACTCTGTCCGGCGCGAATACATATACGGGCGGAACAACTATCAATAGCGCGAAGGCAGTCGCGACTGTCAACAGCGCGTTGGGAGCGGGCAATGTCACGGTTAACACCAGCGGAGTAGGCCTGACCTTGCAAGGCGCTTTCAACAATTACATCGCCGACACAGCCACGGTGACCATAGCCAGCGGCGCCAAGATGGCGTTGAACCAGACCGGTGGATCCGACACGGTCGGCGCGTTGGTTCTCGGCGGCGTGGCTCAAGCATCTGCCGGGACGTATGGCAGTTCAGCTAGCGGCGCCACCAACGTCAACGACACTTTTTTTTCGGGCACAGGAACTTTGACTCTTACTGGTGGAGCAACTAGTCCCTCTGGCACCGGCGCGGCTAATCCTTCATCAGTATCGCCCGGGGGTTCGACGTTATTAACCGTTACAGTTAGTCCGGGAGCCAATCCGGGCAGCACCGGTCTAGCCGTAACGGGAGATCTAACTTCCATCGGAGGGTCGGCGAGTCAGACATTTTTCGACAACGGCACAAATGGAGATGTCACCGCGGGCGACAATATCTTTTCGTTTCAGGCGACAGTTGCAGCTAATACATCGGGAGGAGCAAAGACCCTGCCGGTAACTATTACCGACGCGCAATCACGCACGGGAAATACGAACATATCCCTAACCGTCGTTGTGCCCACGCCCCCGACCGGCACCGGCACTGCGAATCCCGCGTCGCTCTTCGCTGGTGATTCAACTTTGCTCACCGTCAATGTAACGCCAGGCACGAATCCAACCAGCACCGGATTAGCAGTGACCGCTGACCTTTCTTCAATCGGCGGATCAGCAAGCCAGGCATTCTCTGGCAGCGGCAACACGTTCACCTTCAATGCAACCGTTAGCAACGCCACGACGCCGGGAACGAAGACCCTTCCCTTCACCGTCAGCGACGGACAAGGACGCTCCAGTAGTGGATCGATCAGCCTGACGGTTAAGGCCACTCCTCCAGCCAACAACGTCGTGATTAGCCAGGTCTATGGTGGGGGCGGAAACACCGGATCGACCCTGACAAACGATTTCATCGAATTGATTAATCGGAGCAGCGCTCCCGTTAATCTAAATGGATGGTCGGTTCAAGCATTCGTCAGTCCCCAGGTAGGCACTCCGCATTGGGAGATAACTCCGCTGCTGAACTTCACACTGCAGCCGGGCCAATACTTTTTAATTCAGGAATCGCAAGGCGCTGGAGGCACGGATCCTTTGCCGACACCGGATGCCATCGGCACGATCGCGGTTAGTTCAACATCAACTAAGGTTGCACTGGTCAACAACACGACCCTGTTAACGGGCTGTCCCGAAACGGATCCGGGCGCGTTTGGAATCGTCGATCTCGTAGGCTATGGCGCGACCGATTGCTGGGAAGGATCGGCTACGGCGCCCGCACTGGTGAACACGACCGCAGCCCAACGACGAAACGAAGGCTGCTTCGACACGAATGATAACTCTGCCGACTTCGCAACCGGTGAACCCAATCCTCGCAATAGTTCTTCGCCAACTCATGATTGCACCTCGCTGTTCGGCTATGGCACCGCAAATCCGAGTTCCGTCGTCGTGGGAAACAATGTGACTCTAACGGTCTATGTTGCGCCGGCTCAAAATCCTTCGAGCACAGGCATCAACGTCACCGCCGATCTTTCCGCGATTGGTGGATCGCCTAGTCAGGTTTTCGGCGGCGGTGGAAATGTCTTCACTTTCACCGCGACGGTTTCGCCAAGCACAACCGGCGGATTCAAGTCTCTGCCAGTAACGATCGCCGATGCTCAAACTCGCACTTTTAACACAAGCATTGTTATGAGTGTGCTGCCTTTGACTGCCGATCACATCACGATCAGTCAGATTTACGGAGGTGGCGGCAATAGCGGCGCAACCTACCGAAATGATTATGTCGAGCTTTATAACCCGACGGGCTCATCAGTCTCGGTCACAGGTTGGTCGATTCAATACGCATCAGCAACCGGCACGTCGTGGACGAATAAACAACCGATCGGTGGAACGATCGGGCCGGGTGAGTATTACCTGGTCGCCTTGGCTTCGGGAGGTGCGAACGGCGCTGCGCTTCCAGCGTCACAGATTTCCGGCAGCATCAACATGTCCGCGACTACGGGTAAGGTTGCGCTGGTTAAGAATTCTGATGCGCTTTCGGGTGGGTGTCCGCTCGGAACTGATCCAGACATCGTTGATTTCGTGGGCTACGGCTCAACTGCAAACTGCCATGAAGGCACAGCGAATACTCCGGCCCCGAGTAACACAACCGCGATCTTTCGGAAGACCAACGGCTCTCAAGACACGGATCAGAACGGGAATGACTTTGTCACCGGCGCGCCCAATCCCCGTCAGACGGCCCCAATTGTTGAATTAGGACCTTGGGTTGCGGGAACCGATCCAACGACCAACGGTAACACCGTGCCGCATGATGCCAGCGTCACCGTCGACTTCAGTGAACCCGTGAACGTAGATTCGGGCTGGTACAACATCACTTGCGCCAGCACAGGTTCGCACAACGATGCGACCGTTGCGCACACAAGTGATTTCAAGACCTTCGCGATCACTCCGAACGCTAACTTCCAGTTTAGCGAGCAGTGCACGGTCACAATCTTCAAGACCGCGATTCACGATCAAGACACGGACGACAGCGCTCCTAATACGGATAACCTGCTCGATGACTACACGTGGTCATTCACGGTCGTAGCGGCGGGACAAGCTGCGCCTTATCCACCCAGTGTTCATTTGACGATGGGCGATCCTGGGTGTGGCACACCGTTCGGCTGCGCCGCAACCAGCATCAGTCAACCGAACAATTACCTGATGTCGAAGCCCACCTACGCGCTTTCGTACAATCGGGACAAAGGCACACCCAATTGGGTGAGCTGGCATCTCGAACCCGCATGGTACGGAACGCTCGCGCGTGTCGATACCTTCCGTCCGGATCCCGCGGTCGATCCGTCCTGGTATCGCGTGCAGGCGTTCGACTATTCCGGCAGCGGATTCGACCGCGGCCACATGACACCCAACGCCGATCGCGATAATCAGAATCGTGTTCCGATCAATCAGGAGACCTACCTGATGTCGAACATGGTCCCGCAATCGCCTGACAACAATCAGGGTCCATGGGCCGCCTTCGAGGCTTATCTGAGAACTCAGACAGACGCCGGCAATGAGATCTACATAGTCTCTGGCCCGAATGGGGTCGGTGGAACCGGCAGCAATGGTTCATTCTCCACGATTGCCAACGGTCACGTCACCGTTCCCTCCTCCACGTGGAAGGTGGCGCTTGTCTTGTCACAAGCCACCGGCGACGACACGGCGCGCGTAACTTGTTCGACGCGAACCATCGCCGTCATCATGCCTAATGTTCAGGGCATCAGAAGCAATCCGTGGGAGACATATCTGACGACGGTGGATGCGGTTGAGCAGCTCACGGGCTATGACTTCTTCTCAAATCTGCCGCCGGCAGTGCAGGCGTGCGTTGAGGCGGGAACGAACGGAACGAACCCTCCAGGCACTGCGAATCAATCTGCTAATACCGCTGAAGACACTTCAGTGACAATCACTTTGCAAGCGCTGCAATCGAATAACGATACTCTGACGTTCTCGATCATGAGTGGCCCAACGGCTGGTTCGCTTGGCAGTGTGGGATCGTCTTCATGTTCTAACGGTACCTGCACCGCAAGTGTCACCTACACGCCGGGGGCCGACTTCAATGGATCAGACAGTTTCACATTCAGGGCCAATGACGGCTCAGTTCACTCAAATACGTCGACGGTCAGCATTGGCGTAAGCGAGGTCAACGATTCGCCCAGCGCTTCCGATGACAGCAAGACCGCCCAGGAAGACACACCGCTGAGTTTTTCATCCAGTGATTTGACGGCGAACGATAGCGCCGGACCGGCGAACGAATCAGCGCAATCCCTTACGGTGACCTCCGTCACAGCCGGCGCGAATACGCACGGCACAGTCGGATTGGCGAGCGGTATGGTGACATATACGCCGGCTGCGAACTACAACGGCCCTGCGTCTTTCACTTACAGCGTTTGCGATAACGGCACCACCAACGGCGCTGCCGATCCGCAACGTCACTGTCACTGAGGTCAACGATGATCCGTTGGCCATTAGCGACAGTAAGAGCACGAGCGAGGATACGACTCTGAACTTTCCCGCAAGTGATCTAACGGCAAATGACAGCGCCGGTCCGGCAAATGAAAGCGGGCAGACGTTGACGGTGACGAGCGTTACGCCAAACGGGAACACGCACGGCACGGTTTCGTTGAGTAGCGGTACAGTGTCTTACGTGCCCGAGGGTAATTACAACGGCGCGGCCAGCTTTGATTACCAGGTTTGCGACAACGGCACCACCAACGGCGCTGCCGATCCGAAATGCGCAACCGGAGCCGTCAATGTCACGGTCACTGAGGTCAACGATGACCCGTCGGCCAGTAACGACAGTAAGAGCACCAGCGAGGATACGACTCTGAATTTCCCCGCAAGTGATCTAACGGTGAATGACAGCGCCGGTCCGGCTAATGAAAGCGGGCAGACGTTAACCGTAACGAGCGTCACGACAACAGCGAACACGCACGGCACTGTTTCGTTGAGTAGCGGTACAGTGTCTTACGTGCCAGAGGCTAATTACAACGGCGCCGCCAGTTTTGATTACCAGGTTTGCGACAATGGCACCACCAACGGCGGCGCCGATCCAAAGTGCGCAACCGGAACGGTCAACGTCACGGTCACTGAGATCAACGATGACCCGTCGGCCAGTAACGACGTTAGGAGCACCAGCGAGGATACGACTCTGAATTTCTCCGCAAGTGATCTAACAGCAAATGACAGCGCCGGTCCGGCTAATGAAAGCGGGCAGACGTTAACCGTAACGAGCGTCACGGCCACCGCGAACACGCACGGCACTGTTTCGTTGAGCAGCGGTACGGTGTCTTACGTGCCCGAGGCTAATTACAACGGCGCAGCCAGCTTTGATTATCAGGTTTGCGACAACGGCACCACCAACGGCTCACCTGATTCTAAGTGTGCAACCGGAGCCGTGATGGTGACTATCACGGACGTCAACGACAGTCCGGTCCCAGGCGCCGATAACAAGAGCACCAGCGAGGACACGACACTAAACTTTCCGGCGAGTGATCTAACCGCGAATGACAGCGCCGGCCCCGCTAATGAAAGCGGTCAGACGTTGACGGTATCCAGCGTGACACCTACCGCAAGCACGCACGGTACTGTTTCGTTGAGTGCCGGCACGGTGTCTTACATGCCCGACGCTGACTATAACGGGTCGGCTAGCTTTGAGTATCAGGTATGTGACAACGGGACCAGCAACGGCTCGCCCGACTCGAAGTGTGCAACGGGCACGGTTAACGTCACCATTAGCGAGACCAATGACAATCCGGTAGCCAACGCGGATAGCAAGAGCACGAACGAAGATACTTCGCTTAACTTCCCAGCGAGTGATCTAACAACGAACGACAGCGCCGGTCCGGCCAATGAAAGCAGTCAGACGTTGACAGTGACGAGCGTAACGCCAAACGCAAACACGCACGGAACAGTGTCGTTGAGCGGCGGCACAGTGTCTTACACGCCGGCCGCAAACTACAACGGTCCGGCCAGCTTTGAGTATCAGGTGTGCGACAACGGCACCACCAACGGCTCCCCGGATTCCAAGTGCGCGACGGGCGCCGTGAACGTCACGGTCAACGCGGTTAACGATCCGCCGGTGGCCAATAACGATGCTTACAGCACGAACTCAAATACGGCGCTGATCGTCCCCGCCCCAGGCGTGCTGGGCAATGACACGGACATTGACGGCGGCGTTCTCTCTGCTCAACTTGTCTCGAACGTTTCGCACGGCGTACTCGTGCTCAACGCCGACGGCTCGTTCATTTATACG
>QHXG01000068.1 GCA_003222845.1 Acidobacteriota bacterium
AAGCCAATGGTGCGGCTGCTCGACACTGACTTGTGGTACAAAACATTCCAGCTTCAGAAGGGCGCGCGCTTCATCTATCAACTCGCCACGAACCTCCCCGACCCAAAAGAGTGGCAAGGCATCACCCGCTTCGCTGGCGACCTCCGGAACGACCCGTTCAATCCGCTCCAGTTCGCCGAGCGGGCCAACGAGTTCAATCCGTACGAGGTAAGAACCTATTCCGCTCTCGAACTGCCTTCGGCCGATTCGCAGGTGTGGAACGTTGCCCAGCCTAAAGTTCCTACTGGACGAGTGCAACGTGACAAATTCACCAGCAAAGTCCTCGGCAACGAACGTCCAATTTGGATTTACACTCCGCACGGCTACGCTGCTGATAAGAAGCCTTACGGTTTGCTGGTACTTACAGACGGCGGTCTTTACGTGAACACGGCGCGCGTGGCAACCACTCTCGATAACTTGATCGCAGCGGGTGTGATACCGCCGCTCGTCGCCGTGATGGTGGATAATCCTAATCGCGGGCGCGAATTGTCCTGCAGTTCAGCATACGCCGACTTTTTGGCTCAGGAGATTGTTCCCTGGGCGCGCGCTAACTACCACGCGACCGACCGCCCGGAGCAAACGATCATCGGCGGCGCGAGCGCGGGCGGATTGCAGGCGGCTTTTGTAGGACTCAAGCACGCGGAGGTTTTCGGCAACGTGCTTTCCCAATCGGGTGCTTTCCCGTGGAAGCCCGATGGCGAAAAGGAGTACGAGTGGCTGAACCGCCAGTTCGCCGCCAGCCCGCGTCTGCCCTTGCGCTTCTCCTTCGAAGCCGGACTGTTGGAAGGGACCTGGTGGTGGCGTTCCTTTGTTCCCGTGTCACCCAATGGACCGCCCGTGATAGAGCCAACACTACTCGCGGCTAACCGTAATTTAAGAGACACGCTGTTAAGCAAAGGATACCCGGTCCACTACACCGAGTTTAACGGCAATCATGGTCTCTTAAATTGGCGCGGGACGCTGGCGAGTCACCTGATCGCGCTCATCGGTATCAAACCCGAACCGAAGATTTCTGAGCGGGACAGAACGCTCACGGCGCGATCCTTGATTCCGGAGAAAGCGATCGCGATATCTCAAGTCAAGGTGGCGCCCGCTCTGATGCGACAATACATTGGCAGATACGAATTAGATCCGAAGTTCGCGCACGATTTCGTCATCTATGTAAGCGTCAAGGATGATTCTTTGTGGGTCAAGCCTTCATACCTGAGACAGCGCCCGGTCATCGCCGAATCCAACTCCGGGTTCCGTGACAGTGAGATTCCGGATCTGCACCTTGCATTCGTCAAAGACGAAAAAGGAAACGTCACTGGCCTCACTCTCAACAGCGGGCAGGGAGACATCCTGGTGAAAAAGCTGCCGCCGCCAGTTCCCAGTCTCACCGGCAATACGACTTTTACTTTGCCGGGGCACACCGACGCGCAGGTCGTGGCCATCTACGGATCATTCAACAATTGGATCCAAACTAAAAACTACTGCGCGAGAGAGGGTGACGGATGGGTCTGTCGCATTGATTTGGTGCCGGGCAAGTACACCTACAGGTTTCTGGTAGATGGTGTAGGCCTGAACGATCCGGCGAACTCCGTCACCGAAGATGACGGAAACGGCCACATGGATTCGGTGATTGTCATCAGACCGAAATGAATGCTTCCAAGCAGACGTCGCAAGACCCATCTAGGATTTCGACCAAGAGATAGTTGAGATTCGTCTCCACCAGGATTCTTATCCCGCGCTTTCAGCGCTTATGAATTGATTGATACGTTCTTCCTGGGCCGTTGGCCCAGGCTTTCACATAACGCGCCTTTGGCGCTTCGCGAACTCCCTTCCGCACGTCAGGCCGGAAGCTAATGACCGGCACGATCGCTCCATTTCTTCCACATCGAAGCATCGGCCAACATCTTGATGTAAATACCGCCGACTACAGAGCGCGCCTGAAATCCACGCTGTTTGCCATCGAGCGTCCAGAACCAATCCGTCAGTGGCACCCGGTTCGGCGTTTCATTGACGAACCGATAAACGGGACCAATGAAAGTTCTAAATTCTTCCGGCGACTCTGCCAGCGTTGCGGTCCACAAAATCCAATCCAATTTTGTGTATGTTTCGCGATTGTCGAGCGGTAATCCGAACCCGTTCTGCTTCGTTTGATAGTAAGCGATCTCGCGACGGGCAACTTCGGAGGGAAAGAGATTTAAGCCCAGCAGGCGGTCCCACACGAGATTGTACTTCTGACTCCAAGTGCCCGGCCGGTCGAAAGAGAGACGATAGTGGTCACCGTCATCAGCCATTTCAACCCATCTCTTAGCCATTCCCTGAGCGAGTTCGCGGTACCTGGCAGCATCTCTCTTCTGCCCCAACATATCGGATAGCCTGGCGTAGCTTCCTAGTGCCAGTATCGCCTTCAGTGAAAGGTTGGTGTTATGCGCCAGGTGGCCGGCGAAATCATCGGTCGAGAGTTGATTCTCCGGGTCCATTCCCTTATCGCGCAGGTACTCGGCCCACTTGGTGAGTAGCGGCCAATACTGACTGGCATAATCAGCGTTGCCATCGATTTTTGCCAACGCCGCCGTCATTATCAGCATGTTCCCGCTCTCTTCGACCGGCATCTGGTTCTCTTGAGATTTCTCGCCGCCGCCGTATGTCTGTCCGTTGGCGAGCGGATAGGTGCCGAGGTCGTGCGGAGCGTACGGCCACGGCCAGCGCCCCGACCCGGCGTACTCGAAGATGGGCGTCAGTTGCGCCTTAAGCAAACGCGGGTTAAAGAGAAGGAAAAATGGTGCCGAAGGATAGGTAACGTCAACGGTATCGATCGAGCCGTTACTGAAGTTCTCTTTCGAGAAGAAACGTGGGGAGCGGTCGAAATCCACCGTCAGCTTATGGGCGGCGATGGTCTGGCGAAAGGCAAGCGCCGCGAGGCGGGCGTACTCTTCTCCACCAACCTTCCTTAAATCGTCCATCAACTCTTCATCGAACTTTTTACAGCTTTCTGATAGAGGAATGTAGTCCCGTTCGGCTGCCTTCAGCAGGCCATCGGCTTCCATGCCATTGCGCCTCCAGTAGGGCCGCAGCCGTCGGTAGAAATATTCCACCGCGAATTGATCGTCGTAGGCGAGGATCAGGTGACGCGAAACCGGAGATGTTCTGACCTCACCTAGATTCATCACGGCGGCTAAGACCGGCATCTCGTCGCGGGCAGGGCGCGGCATGCGCAGGTCATCGCTAACCGGGAGCGTTCCGCTATTCGTGAAACTTTCTCTCGCCACACGACCCGCCGAGATCGCAGTAGAACTGTCTCCTTGCGGAGGAATGACGAGATAAAGGTATCCCCAATCGATGCGCAGATCGTCGCCGGATTTCTCGAGCACTGTCTGTCGCTGCGAGCCGAAGCTCAAAACTGTGAGATCAGCCACTTTGTGACGCGCCCAGGTTACTCGCTCGTTCGACATATTGACTACCCATTCTGAGGTGCAGTCAAAATAAAGAGAGACCTGATGACTTTGATTATCTATGGAGCGCACCTCCCAGGTAAGGTAGGTCGCCGGCCGCGACATCACATCTAAATCCTGAGGGAGGAGTGGGCTGGTGAAGATCAATGTCATCCGGACCCCGCCAGCCTCGAACTCGTAAATCGATCGGGTGGGCAGAACCTGCACGGAGACCTGCTTCATGGCCGGTGCGCTCTCGCCCCACTGGCCCATGAAGCGGAAGGTCTTGCCGTCGATCTTAGTCATGCCGGCCATCCCGTTACTGGCGCCCGTCCAGTGTTTTGTACGCTCGTCTGTCAGATGGTCGGCCATCGACCAAACACTTAAATAAGGATCGTGGGTGACAAGTGGTACCGCCGGCGGACGAAATTGTCTTGGCTGGGCCAACGCTGAGCTGATAATCCCGGCCAGAAAGATGAACAGAGCGGCGAGTCTGACAAGCAGATGTGGCTCATCTGTAGTTGTTTTTTTCATCTCACTTCACTACTGTCCGGCTAAACGATCTTGAATTGGTCGCTTCAATGACTCGCACACGCGCAAGTTTCAGCAAACCTGTTCACAGTGAAAGTCGATGGCCGTGAGACCGCCGTTAACCCATTGAGGCGTCATGTTTGAAGCGACGCTCACCATTTGCGTATTGAGCGACTTGATGACCACTTCCGAAGAGCTTGAATTTGTAAGTGGTCAGTCCGTCAAGGCCGACTGGACCGCGCGCGTGTAATTTGCCATTGCTGATTCCCAATTCGGCGCCAAATCCGTAGCGAAATCCATCGGCAAAACGCGTCGACGCGTTATGAAACACGCTAGCGGCATCAACTTCATTCATGAATCTCGCCGCCGCCTCTCGGTCTTCGGTGACGATAGCTTCAGTATGCCCCGAGCCGTACGTGTTGACATGCGCAATAGCTTCATCAAGGTTGCTGACAACTTTGATCGAAATAATGAGGTCTGAGTATTCGGTTGCCCAATCCTGATCGTTGGCCCTGACGATCGAAGCTTGCGGTATTGATGCGACTGTACGCGTGCACCCTCTAACCTCCACGTCTTGTTTTGTTAACTCGGTAATAATCTCTGGCAGAAAATCATCGGCGACGGCTTGATGAATCAGAAGTGTTTCGGCAGCATTGCAGGCCGCCGGATATTGCGTTTTCGAATCGACGATAATGTCGATAGCCTTCGCTGAGTCAGCCTTAGCGTCAACATACACGTGACAAATCCCTTCACCATGGCCCAGAACAGGGACGCGACTATGTTTGGCGATGTAGCGCACAAACTCGCGCGAACCGCGCGGGACTATGAGATCGATCTGTCCATCGAGAGCCAACAACTCAGCAACTTCTTCGCGTGAATGCAGCAGGGTGATTGCCTCAATTGGTATTTCGTAAAACGAGGCGAGCGCATCGCGCCAGATCGATACCAGGACTTCGTTAGTGTGCGCAGCCTCCGTGCCGCCTTTCAAGATCAAGACATTTCCCGACTTGAGCGCCAACGCGGCTACTTGCGGAATAACGTCGGGCCGGGATTCAAAGACGACCCCGACAACACCCAGCGGGCATGACACCTTGTGGAGGATCAAGCCGTCATCCAGCTCCGTGGTGGCCAGTGTTTGCCCTAAAGGATCAGGCAGCCCGGCTACGGCGCGAACACGAGCGGCCATCTCAGCAACGCCACCAGGGCTCGTTTGCAGCCGTCGTAAGATCGCGCGACTCATTCTGCCTTCGTCAACCGAGCGCAGGGCGGCGCCAATATCTTGCTCGTTCGCAGCTAAGATTTCGGCTCGCCGTTTTATGATTGAATTGGCAGCCGCTAAGAGAGCCTCTCGCCTGCACTCGTGTGAAAGCGTCGCAAGTCTATGCGATGCCTGACGCGCTCGGAGCGCAACACCTAACACCGTCGGGTCTTTGAGTACTGCCAGTTTCATCAATTGTCCACCAGAACTATGTTATTGCGCGTCACCAACACTCGAGCCTTTGCCTCGTTCCTCTTACTTGCCGCTGACGCAACCTGAGAGCGAATCAGTTTTTCGGCTTCAGTGCTATTGCAATTCGCCATGCCACGCGCAAACTCGCGTCCGTTGCTATCAACGATGCTGACGACATCCAATGACTCGAATTTGTCTTCCACGCGCACGACTCCGGAAGCGAGCAAACTAGCTTTGCCTTGCATGATGGCCGCCCGCGCCCCAGCGTTGACCACCAGCCGTCCACGCACGCCCGCGGCGTAGGCAATCCATCGGCGCTTTCCTTTCAAGCGCGCGCCCGAGACAAAAGCAGTGCCAATCTCCTCGCCCGCAAAGAGTCGATCTAGTGTATCTGACTTGGTGCCGTTCGCGATCACTGCTAATCCACCCGTCTGCATCGCCAGCGCGGCAGCTTCGAGTTTGGTTGTCATTCCCCCTCTGCCGCCGGCAGTGTAGCCCTGAGCCATTGACCTTACGCTGGCATTGATCTCCGTAACTAAAGGAACAACCTCAAACACTTCATCGCTCGCAGACTTGCCATCGCGGTTCGGTGTTCGGTGCAGCAGCCCATCAACATTTGTAAGAATGATAAGCGCATCCGCGTCCAGTTTGCTCATGACCAGCGCCGCCAACCGATCATTGTCACCGAAAGTGCGGTTGGCGCCTTCGCTCTTGGCATACTCAAGCTCGACAGTTGAGACAGTATCGTTCTCGTTTATGATTGGCAACACTCCGAGCTTAAGCAGTTTCTCGATGGTCCGGCGCAGGTTCAGATGGCGTCTCCAATCCATGAAATCATCTTCGGTTAGCAGCACCTGCGCAATAGCCACGTCTTGGGCGCCAAACAACTGTTCGTAAGCGCGCATTAGCAAACTCTGTCCCACAGCAGCGCACGCCTGTCGGGTTGCCAGATCGCGCAAGCGCGCGCGATCCAGTTTCAATCTCCCGGCGCCCAAGCCAACCGCTCCCGATGAGATGAGCACCACCTGGCGTCCCTCTCGCTTCAGTCGCGCCATCGAGCGCGCCAGCGGCTCAACCTGCGCCGTGGAGAACTCACTTGTCCCGCCAGTGACGACATTGGTCCCAATCTTGATGACCACACGTCTGGCAGCAGCCAACGGTCCATGCTGCTCGTTTTCCCGATGTTGCTTCATCACATAAACGTGCAATCCTAGCATCTCAGTGACGCAGGTCAATTTAATTCTGTTTAGCTCTGGATAATCGGTAAGCGAGTGTCACGTGCGTCAACCGCTGTTACGATCAGTTGTTGAACTGGTCAAACTATTTCGGTGCAGCGGAGGCAAGAGTTCTTGAAGCACCCTGATGTACTGGTCCTTGAATGGTAACCCTTTCGGATCGATCCTGGCCCTGCCGTTCCTGGTCTGGATCACTTGATCCCCTGGTTCGACCGCTGTGCCTTCACCCCATTCGTTCCACGTCTCAACGAGTTTCCAGGTTACCGGCGCGACCACCATTGCTGAGACAGCATCACGGAAAGCGGCGAGGTCGCGAGGCAAACGCACCGCGCCACCATCGCGCCAGAAGCCAGGACTTACCAGAAACGAGTACGGGGCCTGCATCTCCTGGCGCAGCGCCGGCGCATACTGGTGCCAACTGTCCGGTTGAATCGGTGCTTTCCGATAACCGGCATAAACTCTCAGCACCACATAGAAGCCGGTCTGTGATCGGGCATTGGCCCAGCGGCGCGTCATGCCCTCGTTGTCTTTGGAATCGGAATAAACGAAGATTGCAGGTTTGCCGTCAATCTTCAGATAGCCAGGTTGATTCGCATAGTTCTTCCTGATGTAGTTCAAGTCGTTAACCAATTCAGCAACGCTTGGGTCACCCAGCGATTCCTTTTCGTAGTAAAGTGCCCAACGCAAATTGGGATAGGGATTGTCCGAGCGGTTCATTACGTCGTTGAGGATGTGCCGGAATGTCCGGTCGGTTTTATGGTCCCGGCCCCACCATGAACTGATCGCCACTTCCAATCGAGCTTCGAACATCTTCCGGAGTTGCCAGTAAATAATCGCATCATCATTCGAATTGTAGAGTTCAGTTGCCGGGTCAAAGACGTTGGGCTTCGGATCCGGAAGATAATTCGAGAACCAATTCCGCGGCGGTGCGTGTCCCTCGCTGGACCAATGTGGGTACCAGGGGTAAAAGAACGTGGCATAGTAGGGCGCGGTAGGCTGGAACTCGGCGTTGTTATTCCACGCCCTCGGTGCGGAGTTCAGGTTAAATGTTTGAAGCCTGGCCGTTCCAGTTTTCGAGACGACCATTGCATAAGGATCGAAGCTAAGCATTACGGTCGCAAGGACCATGAGTGAAAAGAGAAATCGCCTCATTGCTCTTTCTCGACTTGGACCGGCTTCAGAGATGGATCGTTTGAATCTATCAGCCAGTCTGCTAGAGCCGACTCCATCTCGTGACGGGCCCTTACAGCCCCCGGATCGTCGAAGAGATTCCGGAGCTCGAAAGGATCTTCACGCAGGTTGTATAGCTCACCGTAAGGCGCGTGCAGATAGTGAACCAGCTTCCAATGCTCGGTACGAAGCATTTTGGCGTTGGGAAACTCAGAGTGAGCAGCCCGCGAAGAGGTGCTCGTGCCGTTAACCAGGGGAAGCAATGAACGGCCCTGAATTCGTTCGTAGATTTTTATGTTCAGCAAGTCAAGAATCGTCGGCAAAACATCAATCTCTTCAACGACAGTTTTGATTCGCTTCCCGGCAGGCAGACGTTTCGGCGCGCGTATGATCAAGGGCGCCTGCACCACCTGATCGTAAAAATAACCGCCCTTGAAAACCAGCCCATGGTCACCGAGCATCTCGCCATGATCGGAATTGAAGATGACGAGCGTGCGGTCGTCGATTCCGAGCTTTGGCAATTGATCGATGATCAAGCCGATGTATTTGTCGTTCTCGGAAATCATGCCGTAGTAATAGCTCTTGATCCGATTCAAATCTCCTTCGGTCAACGTGCGTAAATCAAAACCGACGGAGTCTTCCAGCGCCTTTTGCTGTGCCGGAGGTTTGTTCTGCATCTCGCCTTCCATTTTGTGCGACTGGGGAAAGTTGGTTCCTTCATACATGCGGTCAAAAGGCGCGGGCGGATCGAAAGGATGATGGGGCCGACGGAAATTGACATGGAGATAGAATGGCTGGCGAGAGTTTTCTTTCAGAAACTCGATCGCCTTAGCCGCATAAAAGGGTGTCTCGTCCAATTCCTCTGGCCAGGGGGCGGCCGAGGCTTGAAATTGCTTCTGACTCCGCATCTCGTATTCGCGCAACAAAACTCGACGCGCCGGTGAAACGCGATTGCCCCTCCAACCCGCGGATTCCAGGAAGGCATGATAGTCGGAATCATCCGCGAAGACCTTTAGCCCTCCCAGAAATTTTGTCGGCGCGAAAGGAAGCTCGCCCACAGTGGCTGTCGCATAACCATTCCGGCTCAGAATATTGGCCAATGTCTCCTCAGTTTCGGGCAGGCGATAGATATTGGTGGGCGTTTGGTTCACGTGAGGATAACGGCCCGTATGCAGAGCGGCGCGGGAGGGCACGCATTGCGGAGCTTGAACAAAATGCTGCTCGAAGATCACTCCCTCTTTTCCGAGACGATCAGTATTCGACGTGCGAATGACGGGATTTCCCATACATCCGAGACAATCTGCACGATGTTGGTCGTTGGTTATGATTAAGACATTCCATTTTGGCGAATCTGAAATGGGGAATGGCTTGGTGATAGTCGCCAGAGCGCTGCCGGCCAGCATCGAGCTAAATTCTCTGCGCGTGATCTGCATTCCCTAACCTTCGGTGCGCTTAGCTCCGCTAGGGAGTGGCGACCTGAAGTAATCGGTTCTTAATACCACCGATGGAAATTGGTGGATAGTTCAGATGCGACCTATAGAGAAGGCCCATCCGCTGATCGGTAATACCGCCTACCGCAGTGGGCGGATATTTCAAGTACACCCTGGACACCACCGGGCTTCAGCCGTGTGGAGATTCAACTTGAACCTAAGCTGGCTGCGAACTCCTTTTTTTGGATACCACCGGCTTCAGCCGCGTGGAGTTTCAGGTTTGGTCTAATTCGCCAAGAAAAGACCCTGAGGTAGAAACTGAAGCTCCATGCGGCTGAAGCCGATGGTATCTATCGTCATCTTCCTCGAGTGATTCAGGTTCAAGTTGAACCTCCAACGCGGCTAAAGCCGGTGGTGTCACTGAGTTTTCAAGTGCCATCGGCGGTATTTATGATGTCGAGAGACTGTTCTAATTACTCTTCAGAAGCCTCTTACTTCGCCGGGCGTTCGTCGGGGAGCGTGCCCGGAACACCCACGTATTTGTAGCTGAACCCACTATCCGTGATGGTAACCAGCGCGTAGCCAAAGGCGCTACCGTCGAAGTTACGACAGGTCGAAGGCGTCGTGATCATTGCGATGCCATAATAATTGTTCGATTGGTTTCGGTGGAGATGGCCCGTGAACACTGCCGTGACCTTTGCCTTCCGGAAGAGACCCAATAATCTGGTGCGCCAAATGAACGGAGTATTAAAGTATTCATCCGCTTCATCGGCCGCAGTCACGTAAAGTGGATGATGCTGGATGATAAAGACGTGGCGAATCTCATTTCGGTGTCGTAGCTTCTGCTCCAGCCATTTGAATTGCTACGCGGCCAGATTGGCGTCGCCTATCCAGAGTTGGCTGTTCAGACCGACGAAGAGACAGCCTGCCTGCTCGAAGGCAAAACGGTCCGGACCAATCGCCTTGCGATAGAGATCTAGCAATGCGGCTTCGCAATGTTTGCCGTCTCGTGCCAGGTCGTGATTTCCGGGAATAGCGTATACGGGCATCGCGAAGGTTTTCTCTACCTGGATGAAACTGTCGATCTCCACTTGATTGCCTGCATGATCAGAGAGGTCACCGGCAATGATAATCATGCTGGGCCTGACGCCAGATCTTAATTCATTGATCGCCTTCACTAT
>QHXG01000069.1 GCA_003222845.1 Acidobacteriota bacterium
ACAGTCTCGCGAAACCATAGATCGCGGCTCGACGCTCTGAAATAAAGTCTTGTTATCTTCGAGCGAGCCCTTAATTAAATAAAAGCGCTTTCGAGCCAGGCCTTTGGCTTTCGTGCCTTCCCCCGTTCCCACTCTTACCCGCAAGCGGATTACGCCCACCGGACGTGGAAGCCGAATGTTCGGCGTTTGCGCGAGCGCCAGAGTGACGAGGAGGAGCGACAAAGCCAGGCCAAGCGCGCGTTTGGTGATCTGTTGAGAAGTTGTTTGCCTCATTTGCAGCGGTTCGAACTTCTAATAATAACTCCTGCGCCCCCAACGTAGCCGCAACGGCAACGTTGGGCTGAAGGGCGGAACCGCTTTGCGGTTAGTCGCGCACATCAAAGAAGAATCCACCTCAAAATAATTGACTCAATCGTAACAAGTCTTACTGAGACGCACACCACGGACGAAAACTTGATCGGAACGGATCGCCGGCACGGGCGAGAAGCCGTTACCACCCGCAGCCGTAATCAAATCGTCCTGATCCACGCCGTCGCCACTGATGCCGATGCCGCCAACCAATACTCCATTCTTGTACAGCGGCGCGCTGCCCGGAAAAATCTGAATACCGTTCGCCAAATTTGGAATCGACGAGCATGGCTTCGGTGTGCCGGCGAGCGTCGCGAGCAGATTGGCCTTAATCAAGTCCAACTGCTGGCCGACGTTGAACGGACTCCATTCATTCAACGAAGTGCTGAAGGGACCGGCGTCCGTATTGTTGATTCCATCCGGAAAGAGCGGGCGATGCAGAAACCCACCGGCCCGATCTGTGAATGCCACTGAGCCATCCAGCCGCAGTCCATCGGCATTCGCGCGATCGACATACGATCCCAGGCCCGCGGCACGCAACAGTGCTGAGGCGTTGGGGCTCGAATAAAATGCCGCAGTCCTGGCCTTCTGCACCGACACGTCGAAACCAAACACCGGAGCATCTTGCTGTCTAAACACTCCGAGCACATTGCCGGCGGCATCGACAACGGCGATGCTCACCCGAGCGTTGCTGCCTAACGGCTGGCGAATGGCCGCGCGCGTGATGTTCGCCTGCTGCGCTGCGTGCGCAATGATCGTTTGCACGTCGGCGGCGGTCAAGGCGTTTGGACCAGCCGGAGATGAGCCGATGAATGGGAAGAACCGAGCATCGATCTCGCCGCTGATGCCGCCTACAATCGCTGGAGTGAACGCCGACGTTTGCGCGCTGCGAATCGGAAACGCCGGCAGAACTGTCCCAGGCAAGCTACCAAAAGCGATTGTCGGTGGTCCGGGAGCGCTGGTTACGTTCTGATAAGCGAGTCGGATTCCGTCAACCAGGATGTTGTCACCCCGAATCGATGACGGCGGTTCAAAGCCACGCTCCGCGGCAACGGCAATCGTTTCTTCGAACGGCTGATCCAGATCGGTTGGATCACGATCCACTGTGTACAGCCCATCACCCTCGATGCCGATGCCGCCCACAGCCTGGCCATTTTTGTAAAGCGGCAGCCCTCCCGGATCGGCCGAGAGACCCAGCGGCAGTCCCGGCTGTTTGATGTCTGAACACGGAAGCGAAGAAAATTGCACGCCATAAAGCGGACCGCCCGCGCGAAAATCTACGCCCGGCGGAAAATGTTCCTGGATAATGAAGCCGGCAGTGCGCGTCGAAAACGCGTTTCCGCTCGTGCTGAACAGGGCGCCGGTTCCCGCCTTTGAAATCGCCGCCAACTCGGACGGGACTATTGCTCCTTCGAGTCCTTTGCCAACGGCGCCGACGCTTCGAATCATCGTGGTGGTGGAAGCACCCGTCATGCGAAACACTCCCAGAACATTTACCTCGCGATCGACCACGGCCACGGTCACATTCCGATTCAACGCCGCCGCAGCCGACACGGCCTGAGCAATGATCGTTCGCACTTCGTCGGGCGCCAATGTCCCCGCCGTCGCCTTCGGACCCAGTGACGGCTGCGGCAACGCCGAACCCGGAGTCGGCGCCGCGCCCGCGTCATCAGCAGGGCCATCACCCACGTGTCCAATGCCAACTCTGACGCGATTGCTGGAAGCGCCATGATATTTGATCCGCACGAGAACATCCCCGAGATTGCCCATCTGATTGTTGAGGCAAACCACAATCGAGGTGGCCCAGGCCTGATCCGGCACTGGCCCAACGTATTCGACCGTCAAAGCGTAGAGTCGATGCGAACCATCCTCGGCATCTGCTGACACGACGTCCGTGCCTTCGCCTGACTGCAACCTCAGATTCGTTGCAAAGAGCATGATTCGCGTCAGCTTGTCCGGGCCAAAGCTAATCGGAGCGAACGCCAAGAATGGCTCGCGCTTGTGAGTTGCGGAATCGAAGGCAATCGCGCGCGTGGACAACTCGTCGCTGATAAGGATCGGACCGTTGGCTTGCGCCGTTACAGGATTAGAACCGCCGGCCCCAGCGAAAAGTCCGAGCGAGCAGAGGCACGATAACAGGAGAAAAATAACCCCAGAATGGAAGTGGCGAATTCTCATGCGAACCAGGCGACAGAACACGGCACGTATCTTGACGCTGTTTTGAGCAGGCACAATGTATCACTTCATACCGAGTAGTCAAGATTCTTCTTGTGTGGATGTATATGGTGAAACTTTTCATTGCCGCCGCGCAGTTGCTGTGCTACAAGTCGGTCGCTCGCCGCGTAAGCCGGATGACATGAAAGCGCTTGCCGAAAAAATCGATCGAAGTCACGGCTGGCTATTGCGCATCGTCCCGATCGCAGTCTTGTTAGGGACCTGCACGCTGACTGTTTTTGCGCAGAGCCGCGGCCGCTTAAGCGTGGTTGTTCGTAACGCTTCAGGAGCCACGGTCGCGCGGGTGACCGTAATCGTAACGAATCAAGTAACGAGCGGCATCTGGCATGTATCTAGCCGGACGGACGGAACCTATTCAATTCGTTTACTGCCGGGCGCCTACCGCATCAAGGTAGCCGCCCCTTATTCGGCCAAATTTGAAAAAGGCAAAGAGTATGGTGAGTTCAGCAGACCTCGCGGCGACGAGTTGGAGAATGTCATTATCGAAGCGGGCAAAGACACCAAAATCGATATTTCCGTCGAAGAGAAAAAACCGGAAGGGTTAACCGAAACCAAAGAAGGTGAGCCGACCGGTTACGCCGGCAAGAAAAGCGTTCCATCAGAACCACCGACGACACCTGATCGCCTCGAGGTGCGCGATCGTTGGCGCGTCGGCTTTCCTGAATACGATCGTTACGGTGATCGCGGCGCACGCGGACGCGATCTTCCATTCAAGAAAGGCCGTTGGTGGGATCCATACAATCAGAGCGTGCTTAAAGGCGACTATCCGATCAAAGGGAACAAGACGTTCTTTGTCTTCTCGGCGGTCAGCACATCGATTGTTGAGCAGCGGCGCGCGCCCAGCCCCTCAGGCGTTAGCGCGGCCAATCCGGTGAGCGGGGAATTCTTTGGCCAACCGGAACAATTCGCAACCAACGAAACACTGCAGTTGAGTTTCGAGTTGTTCCACGGCGACACGGCGTTCCGGCCGCGCGATTGGGCGATCAAGATCTCGCCGACATTCAGCATTCCCAACTATGTGAACGCGCGCGAGAACGGCATCATTAATATCGATGTGCGGCGCGGCACCAATCGCACCGACACGCACGTCTCGCTGGAAGAGGCTTTCGCCGAAGTGAAGCTCCGGGACCTGAGCCCAAACTTCGATTTCATCTCGGTGCGTGCCGGCATCCAGCCGTTTGTTTCCGACTTTCGCGGCTTTATTTTTTCCGACAATAATCTGGGCGCGCGCTTCTTTGGATCGTTGCGCAACAATCGCTATCAATACAACGGCGCCTTTTTCTCGATGCTCGAGAAAGATACCAACAGCGGCCTGAACAGGTTTGACACCCGGCATCAGCACGTCTACGCCGCAAATCTATTTCGCCAGGACTTCATTCGCGAGGGCTACACGATTCAGGGCAGCCTGCATTACAACGACGACCGCGGGAGTATCAAATATGATCGCAACGGGTTCCTCGTGCGGCCGGCGCTGATTGGAGACGCGCGGCGCCATTCGATCAAAGTTGGGTATCTCGGAATCAGCGGCGATGGACATCTCGGCAGACTGAATCTGACGCATTCTTATTCTTACGCTTTTGGCCACGACGATCATAATCCGATTGCCGGACGCAGCGTGCGCGTAAAGTCGAACATGGCTGCCGTTGAAGCCTCGGTGGACCATGATTACTTTCGCTTCAAAGGCTCCTTCTTTTTCGCCCAGGGCGACGCGAATCCGACCGACGCGAAGGCGACGGGATTCGATGCGATCCTCGACGATCCCAACTTTGTCGGCGGACAGTTTTCGTTCTGGAATCGCAACGGCATCAGGCTGACCCAAACGGGCGTTGGCTTGGTCCAACCCAATAGCGTTCTACCGAGTTTGCGCAGCAGCAAAACTCAGGGCCAGGCTAACTTTGTGAATCCCGGCATCTTCATTTACAACGCGGGCGTTGACGTCGATATCACCCAGCGCGTGAAGGCAATCTTCAACGTTAACTATCTGCGTTTCCATCGCACGGAGTCGCTGGAATACATTCTGTTTCAGAATCATATTCGGCATGAGATTGGTTGGGATTACAGCGTGGGCGTCCAGTATCGGCCGTTTCTGATCAATAACGTGCAGCTCACGTTCGGCGCGTCGACGCTGCAAACCGGGCTCGGCTTTCGTGACATCTTCACGAACAGATCGCGTAATTGCCCGCCGAACATCGGCGACTTTTGCGAGCCCGCGGTAATCAATCCCGCGAAGCCTTTGTATTCGCTGTTTGCGCAGTTGAAATTAGTGTTTTGAGTTTCAGTTCCAAGTTAGCAATTGCGAGGTTGAGGTCACCACCGAGACACAAAGAACACGGAGTGGGGCACAGAGAAAGATGAACGCTGACATGGACAAGCTGAATAAGTTGACACATGAGATCATTGGCGCGGCCATTGAAGTTCATCGTGCTCTTGGCCCCGGACTGCTTGAATCGTCTTATCATGCATGTCTGTGTCGAGAGTTGGTGGTTCGGGAAATACCTTTTGAGAAGGAGTATCCATTGCCACTTCACTACAAAGGCGTGCATCTGGAGTGTGGCTACCGCATCGACATAGTTGTGGCGGGTCAGATTGTGGTGGAGTGCAAGTCGGTAGAAGCCCTGGCTCCGATCCATGACGCCCAGTTGTTAACCTATCTTCGCATCGGCGGATATAAACTTGGCCTCTTAATCAACTTCAACGTTGTCGTTCTAAAAGATGGTATTCACCGGAGAATTCTGTGAACCGATCTCTGTGCAATCTCTGTGTTCTCTGTGTCTCTGTGGTGAGTCTTGTCGCCGTGGGATCGGAGGCCGCTCACCACAGAGACACAGAGAACACAGAGATTGCACAGAGCAAGGAAATGACCAGGACCGAAGGCTGCGTGTCTTGTCACGCGAAGATTGAGCCGATGCACAAGTACGGCGCGACCGAGACACTGGAGCAAATCAAAGGCGACAAAGATGCCGTTGGCCTCACTTGCACGGCTTGTCATGGTGGGAACCCAGTGCCGCGAAAGGCCAGCGACGATCAAAAGGAGATCGAACGAATCAAACGCGCGGCCCATGTGCAGCCGCGGTTTCCAAATGAGTGGAAGCGCGACGGCAAAAGCACTGGCGCGAATCCCGAAAGAACAAATACTCTGCTCGAACGGGAGAGTTGGGAGTTCGTCCGCTTCATCAACCCCGGCGACAATCGCGTCGCCTCGAAGACTTGCAGCGGCTCGCAGTGCCACGACTCAGAAAGCCATTCGGTGGCGCGCAGCATGATGAGTCACGGCGCGATGCTTTGGGGGGCAGCACTTTACAACAACGGCGGCTTCCCTTTGAAAGACGTCCGCTTCGGCGAAAGCTACAACGAATCGGGCGCCCCTCAGCGTTTGCTTCAGACGCCGGCGCCAACTGCGGAAGCGCAGCGACTGAAAGGGTTACTTGATTTTCTAGATCCGATCCCGCGTTGGGAAATCTCACAGCCAGGAAATGTTTTGCGCGTGTTTGAGCGCGGCGGCAGGCGTAGATTGGAAGTCGGACTGCCCGACAAGGAAGAGGACGCTGGCAAACCCGACAAGGGCCTGAGCCCGCGTGGCTTGGGCACCAACAACCGCACCGATCCGGTTTTTCTCGGCTTGCAGAAGACGCGCTTGCTCGATCCCACTTTGAATTTTCTCGGCACCAACGATCATCCTGGCGACTTTCGCTCGTCAGGCTGTTCTGCGTGTCACGTCATCTATGCCAACGACCGCGATGCATTGCACTCCGCGTTCTACGGCGCCGGCGGCAACATGGGCCGGTCGCAAACAGCCGATGCGAACATTTCAAAAGACGAATCGGGCCACCCGATCAAACATCAATTCACGAGCGCGATTCCATCGTCTCAGTGCATGGTCTGCCACATGCATCCGGGCACAAACATGGTGGCGAGCTATATGGGTCTGACGTGGTGGGATAACGAGAGTGATGGCGACAAGATGTACCCCAAGCAGCAACATAATCCGACGCCGGAGGAAGAGCGTCGCAAGCTCAACTAGAATCCCGAAGGCGCTAGTCTGCGAGGCCTCTGGTCGCAATTGGATTTCTTGCAGACGACGGGCACGCCTGAATTCAACCGCCAATTAAAGAACGTCCAGTTTGGCGATTCGCACGGTCACGGCTGGATGTTTCGCAAAGTCTTCAAACGCGATCGCAAAGGGAATTTGCTTGACGCGGAAGACAAGATCGTTGCTCCCGAGGATCCAGACAAATTCAAGAAAGCGGTCCACCTAAACGACATCCACCTTGAAAAAGGAATGCACTGCGTCGATTGTCATTTTCGTCAGGATTCGCATGGCAACGGCAATCTCTACAACGAGCCACGCGCGGCCATCGAGATCGGTTGCATCGATTGCCACGGCTCGATTCGACAGCGTGCGACCTTGTTCACTTCGGGTCCGGCGGCTCCCGTCACGACTTCACAGGGCAAAGCTATTGTCGGGCGAAATCTTCTTCGTGGCTTTACCACCCGGGATGAAACCGGAGCAAAAGTGCCGGTCTTTCAACGCATCACTCGCGATCGCACAAAGAAAGATGAGCACGGCAAAGACATTCAATTGAAAAATGGCGACAGTATTCAGAATTCTCTGGTTGTGCCAGGCCGCTGGTGGCGCATTGTGCAAACTGCCGACACGATCACGCCTGGCACGCGCGACTACAGCGAGAAATCGCGCTACGCGAAAACGATGCGAAAGGACAATCAAACGTGGGGCGACGTTCCGAGTGACGACAAGCAGTTGGCCCATCGCGATAGCGACATGACTTGCTTCTCGTGTCATTCATCGTGGATGACGAGTTGCTTTGGCTGTCATCTGTCGATGCAGGCAAATCGTAAGATGCCTAATCGTCACAACGAAGGCGGCGACTCGCGAAACTTCACGCAGTACAACTTTCAAGTCTTGCGTGATGATGTGTTCATGCTGGGCCGCGACGGCACCGTGACCGGCAATCGCATTGCTCCCGTGCGCTCATCTTCCGCCGTGCTCGTCAGTTCGCAAAACCAAAACCGTGAATGGATCTATTCGCAGCAGCAAACAGTCTCGGCTGAGGGCTTCGCGGGCCAAACATTCAACACGCACGTTCCGCACACCGTGCGCGCCAGAGAGACGAAGCAGTGCAGCGATTGTCATGTCTCAGATAAGAATGACAACAACGCCTGGCTGGCCCAGGTGTTGTTGCAAGGGACCAACTTCGTCAACTTCATGGGCCGGTACGTTTACGTTGCTGCGAGTGACGAGCTCGAAGCGGTGGTCGCCACTGAGCATACGGATCCGCAGGCGGTCTACGGCAGCACGCTGCAAAACATTGCCTATCCGGACGACTATCGCAAATTTGTCGAGGGCGGCCGCGAGTTGGAACAAAGCTACGAACACAAAGGGAATCCGCGCGTCCTGCAGGTCCAGTTGCGCGGCGAGTACGCCTACGTTGCCGCCGGTGAAGGCGGCCTTCGCGTTTACGATGTGGCCCAGATCGATCAGAAAGGATTTTCAGAGCGAATCACCACCGCTCCCGTCTCGAAGTACGGGCAGAAGTTCTACGTCAAGACAAAATATGCGACCGCGGTCGCCGCGCCTTCGACGCTGGCCGTTGACCCGGCACGCTGGCGATTGAAAGCGGATGGCACAATGATCGATCCCGGCAGGGCCGCGAAGCTTACCGGAAAAGATCGCGAGCAACTGGTCAATGAAGAGCAGCCAATTCACCCGTTGTATGCCTATCTTTACGTCGTTGATAAATACGAAGGACTCATTCTGGTCAATGCTGCGACCTTGCTCGACGGTGATCCGCTGAATAACTATTTGCAGCGAGTCCTTGATCCAAACAAGTACGCGAATGGCGCCTTCAATCCAGGGGGCGCGCTCAGCGACGCCAACAACATCGTGATCGCCGGCACGCACGCCTATATCACGACCGATCATGGATTAGTGATCGTGAGCCTCGACGATCCACTCAATCCGAAGATTGTCCGGCAGATGGGCGAGCCGGCGCTAAGACACCCGCGTTCGATCGCCATTCAGTTTCGCTATGGTTTCGTTGTCGATGACGAAGGGTTGAAGGTGATCGACGTAACGATCCCTCCGCAAGTGCACTTAGTTGAAGGCGCCCAAGTGGCGCTGTCCGATGCCCGCGACGTTTATGTCGCTCGCACTTACGCATACGTGGCGGAGGGCAAGCAGGGAATCGCGATCGTGGATGTCGAACAGCCCGAAAAGCCGCGTCTCGATCAAATGTTCAATGGCGATGGCCAACTCAATGACGTTCGTCAAGTGAAGATCGCCATGACCAACGCGAGCTTGTTTGCCTATGTCGCCGACGGCAAGAACGGGCTGCGCATCTTGCAACTGACCTCGCCGGAAACCATGCCGGAATACGCCGGATTCAGTCCCCGCCCACAGCCCGTTTTAATCGCTAGTCACAAAACGAAAGGCGAAGCGCTCGCGATTTCAAAACCGCTCGATCGCGATCGCGCCGTTGATGAAAGCGGCAATCAACTTTCTGTCTTCGGACGTCGTGGCGCCAGACCTTTCAATCTTGAGGAGATGATGAGATTGCTGCGGACCAGTGACGGCAACGGCCTTTTTTTCCAAGTTAGTGATTTAGCCCGGCACACGCTTCCCCATTGAAGCCAAAACTGCCAGCTAATTTCCTGCCTGTAAATTGTTGATTTTATTGGAGGCAGCGATCGGAATCCTCCCTGTGGGAGAGGGCTGGGGTGAGGGTTTACGCGGCTAACTCCCTCACCCCTCACCCCTAACCCCTCTCCCAATGGGACAGGGGAATACGCGCTCCCGTATCGTCAATCTTTCCAAATAGCTCCTAGTCCGACTTCCCACAGACGCTTATTAAGTGACGGAACATCCTGGTCGAGAATTTCCGTGCCGCGTGTCTTTAACGCAGCCCATTGCGCGTTTAGTTCCTTGAGTCGATCCAGCGACGGCTGATTTACTCTGGGAATTTCGCTTTCTGTTTGGTTGATCAGAAACAGATAATTCGCTGTGAACTTATTCGGAAAATTCTCAACATCGTCGTAGGCCTTTGATTTACGCTGCACCATATCTTCGTCCCAGGCTTTCATTTTCTTTAGCAGAGCATCGCCTTCTTTCTTTACGGCAGCGTACTTGTCCCCGGCCGGTAATGAAGTGAGCAGTGATTCCAACTGTTTCTGTTTTTCGTAGAGGCTGTTTACCATCCGATGCATCGAAGTCAATTCAGTTTCCATACCCAACATCGTCTGATGGTATTCCATGTAGGTTGAGGCGTTGGTTGCGTAGAGAGGATTGGCAAGTATCTCGGCTTCAGTTGAGACCGTCTGGCCGTCCATCTTTACGCTAACAAAATATTTTCCCGGCGGTGCTTTGTGTCCTGCCAGACTGCCTTCGATACGGACCCCCGGCACACCCGGCATGGTTGCATAGCGTATATCCCATACAAATCTGTTCAGCCCTTTAGCTTTGGGCAGAAGCGGTTCTGGCCTGGGAGCGCCATCGTATCTCGTGTACTTTTCATCAGCTTTTGAAGAAAAGGTGCGAACAGTATTCCCTGCCGCGTCTTTGATTTCCATCGTTATTTCGTCAGTTTTTTTCAGCTCGGGCAGTTGGTAGTAAGCCACCACGCCGGTGGCGGGATTTACGCCCCTGTATCTGTTAGCTCCGGTAAACTCAGACTCCGTCTGATCCAACTCGCTGGATCCGTTTACGACGTACGCATTGTCGGGTCGATAGATGGCGAAGGAAGGCGCGTCCTTTTTGTACTGACGAATGACACTCAAATCATCCAGAATCCAGAACGCTCTCCCGGACGTGGCTGCGATCAGGTTTCCCTTTTGGATCCGGAGATCAGTTATCGGAGTAATGGGCAGGTTCAATTGAAATGGCGACCAGTCCCTGCCACCATTCCAGGACAAGAATAGACCGAGTTCAGTACCTGCAAACAAGAGATCCTTGCGCACCTCGTCCTCGCGCACTACGCGAGTAAATGCATTGGCAGGTATTCCCTTGTCGATCTTGGTCCAGGTATTTCCATAGTCTGTGGTTTTGTATAAACCCGGCGTGTGGTCGTTGAATTTATATCGGGTGGTCGCGATGTAAGCAGTTGCTTTGTCGTGCGGGGATACTTCAATGGCATTGATCAAACACTCTGCCAAACCTTTGGGAGTTACGTTTTTCCAGTTGGCTCCGCCGTCTCGAGTCAAATAGACAAGTCCGTCGTCACTGCCTGTCCAGATCACCCCCTTTTCGTGTGGCGACTCTATGATGTAACTCAGCGTGCCATAATTTTCCGCGCCGACTTCTTCGTTTGTGTATGGCCCGCCGGCTCTGCCCTGTTTTTCCTTTTCATTGCGGGTCAGGTCAGGCGAGACTTCCTTCCAAGTTCTACCCATATCACTCGTCTTCAGCAAGTATTGAGATCCGTGATAATACGTATTGGGTTCGTGTTTGCTCCAGATGATTGGCGCGTTCCAATTAAATCGATACTTAATGTCTTTCGCATCCATGCCAAGATATTGAATAGGCGCAGCCATGATCTTCGTGCCGGCCTTCGCGTTTACATCGAGTACCTCGATCGTTCCCTGGTAGCTGTCGCCCAATACGTATCTGGGATCGTTTGGATCAAATGCGAGAAAAGCGCTCTCACCACCGGCGGAAGCCGTCCAGCTTGCGGTGGTAATCCCGCCGCTTCCCAGCTCACGGCTGGCAATTGAAACAGAAGTATTGTCCTGTTGTCCGCCATAAATACGATAGGGAAATTGATTGTCCACGTTGATGCGATAAAACTGCCCGGTCGGCATGTTGCTTTGCGTGCTCCAGCTCTTTCCGCCGTTGAAAGTTATCGCGGAACCGCCATCGTTGGAGATGATGAAGTTGTTGGGATTGTCGGGATTGATCCATAGATCGTGAAAATCACCGTGGGTGCCGGACAAGGTCTCCCAAGTCTTGCCGCCATCCGTCGAACGCAGTGCGGGAGCGCTCATCACGTAAATGGTATTTTCATTTTTTGGATCGATGAACAGCTCGATGTAATACCAGGCCCGCTGCACCAATCTATGGTCATTGGTAATAGGGCTCCACTTCTTACCGGCGTCGTTCGAGACGAATAAACCGCCGGCTTCTTTGTCAGAATCGCTTTCGATCAGCGCGTAAACCTTTTCCGGATTCGAAAGACTTACTGCGATCGCCATCTTGCCCATTTCTTCCGGCAAGCCTTCCTTCATCTTTTCCCAGGTATCGCCTTCGTCGGTCGATTTATACAAACCGCTGCCTGGGCCGCCGCTGATTACTTTCCACGGAAGCCGGCCGTGTTCCCACATCGCGGCATATATTATTCGTGGATTAGTCATGTCCATTGATAGTTCTGTGGCGCCGGTCTTATCGTCCACAAACAAAACATTCTTCCAACTCGCTCCGCCGTCGATGGATTTATAGATACCTCTCTGCGGTGAGTGGCTGTATAAGGCGCCCTGAGCCGCGACCAACACTATCTTCGGATCTTTGGGATCGATGACGATGCGTGAGATATGTTGAGTTAATTCCAATCCAATCTTTTTCCAAGTCTTGCCGGCATCGGTTGACTTATAGACGCCGTCCCCTGAATGGGTCATCACACCCCGAACGGCATGTTCTCCCATACCCACATAGACGACATTCGGATCGCTTTCGGCAACTGCCACCGCACCGACGGAACCCGTCTTAAAGAAACCATCCGAGACATTCCGCCAGGTGTTTCCCATGTCATCTGTTTTCCAAAGACCGCCACCCGTAGTTCCCATGTAATAGGTCTTCGGATCGCCAACGACTCCGGTTGCACAATTCGAGCGCCCGCCACGAAACGGACCTATGGATCGCCATTTAACTGTTTTGAAAATGCTGTTGTAGTCATCCGCCACTGCGGTTTGGGGAGCTTGCGCGAACAGATGGCCCACGACGAAGCCGGAAAGAAATATCGATAGAAGGTGTTTCGACATTAGGGGAATCCTCTCCAAATAAGATTTGCGAGATAATACACGACCAGGCGGTTTCTTGTCAGAACACATTCCAGAGCTCGGAAGGTTGATTATTCAGGCCTGACACCGGTTCAGGTTGATTCGCGGGCGAAAGAGTTAGACTTCTCGCGGCATTTCACCCCTTCAGCGTGATGTCGCTACAATCTCTCGATTCCTTAAATGCAGGACGCAGAGTAGGCTTGCAAAACGTCCAGACCGTAATCTAAGACGACCGAATGATTGACATCAGTATCAGCGAAGCGGCTGAGTTGCTGCGCCAAAAAAAGATCTCACCGGTGGATCTCGCCACCGCCTGCCTGGATCGCATCGAGCGTCTTAATCCCTTGCTCAATGCTTTCATCACCGTCACCGATGAGAGTGCGATGGCCCAGGCGCGCGTCGCCGAAGAAGAGATTCAGCGCGGCGATTGGCGCGGACCACTGCACGGCATTCCGATTGGTTTGAAGGACCTGATCGACACGGCCGGGGTGCGCACTACTTGCGGCAGCGCTTTATTTGCGGACCGGGTTCCAACTGAAGATGCGTTTGTGGTGCAACGCTTGAAGCGCGCGGGCACAGTGCTGCTTGGCAAACAGAACCTGCAGGAGTTTGCTTACGGCGGGACATCCGTCTCAAGCCACTACGGAGCGGTGCATAATCCCTGGAACCCCAAACATATTGCCGGAGGTTCTTCGGGTGGATCTGCAGCCGCGGTGGCCGCAGGTATGTGCCTCGCGGCGATCGGCTCTGACACGGGTGGCTCGATTCGCGAGCCGGCAGCTTTTTGCGGCATCGTAGGCCTCAAGCCAACCTACGGGCGCGTGAGTACGCGCGGAGTGTTTCCTCTTTCATGGTCGCTGGATCACGTCGGACCGCTCTGTCGTAAGGTCAAAGACGCTGCCCTCATGCTGGAAGCGATTGCCGGCTACGACGTTTTGGATGCTACCTCTGTCGATTGGCCCACGGAACCGTACGCGAACGCTTTGAGCAGCAAGACTGACTTCCGAATTGGCCTGGTGCGTCAGCCTTTCTTTGCAGACCTGGATCATGAAATTGATTTGGCAATGAACGAAGCCATTGAAGTCATTCGCAGAATGTCCCCTATGTCGTTGCAAGTCATAGAAGTCGACCTTCCTTCTGTGCCAACTGCCGTGCAGGCGCCCGAAGTTTACGCCATCCATAAAAACTACTTTACCAACTCCCCTGAGTTGTATCGCCCATGGATGCGAGAACGACTGGCCCAGGCAGCGACTGCAGACACCGTTGCGTACGTGACGGATCGGTTCGCGCTTGAACGCGTGCGGCGGAAGGTCAACGAAGTGTTTGCTGAAGTCGATTTATTGATCACCCCGACCACTCCCGTACCCCCGATAACGATCGAAGAAGCCTCGAACATGTCGCCAACCCCTTCAGGCGAAATATGGCTGCGCAATACTCGGCCCTTCAATGCTTACGGATTGCCGACAATCTCGATTCCATGTGGTTTCACCAGCACCGGACTGCCAATCGGTTTGCAAATCGCCGGACCACGATTTGGCGAGGGAAGAGTGTTGGCATTTGCGCACGCTTTTGAGCAGGCAACGGATTGGCATAAACGCGCGCCGACGTTAGCGGACCTGCGGTGAGAGTGGGATTCATGAGTTTGGATACCACGTCTCCTCTCACTTTGGAGAGGATGGGTGAGGGAGCGAAGCTTAGCCGGTGGCTATGAGGAAAATCCTCAGATCGATGCGAGCAACATCGCTCACCTGATCGAGTAACTTTCTTGCGGCCATGGCGATGCATGATACCGTAATCGAGAGTATTATGAGTTAGATCTGATGGATATTTAGTAGTAGTTATGCGTCTAATACTCTCATGGAGTCGGCGAATGAAAAGAATCTCGATTATCGCTGTGATTGTATTGCTATTCAGCGTGAGCACGTCCTCTCAGAACAAGTCCAAGGATATTCAAGGGTGGGAAGAAACCCGTTGGGGCATGACTTCCGACGAAATCGGCAAGGCGTTAGGCTCGCGTGCTCAGAAACTGACCGACTTCGAAGGTTACGGCTATGGGTATTATGAATATCTCGTGCCGGAGATCACTCTACGAGGTTCAACATTTACGGCATTGCTCATCATGGACTACACGGGCAAACTGTCCAGTGTCGACGTGAGGTCGAACGAATACGAGTCACAGAAACCACAGCGAGATATCTTTGACGCACTCGATTCCATGCTCATCGCGCAATACGGCGCGCCCGACGCTAAAAAGGATGAACCTTCATCTGGCCAGGTGCACCTTAGTCATATTTGGAAATTCCAAACGTCGACTGTTGAACTTTGGCTCTATTGGGACAATCACAGTCGTCCTGTCAGTAGCAACGTCGGAATCAGTTACTATCCGACTGCTGCCGTGAAGCCGTAACGAACGACGCATAATTAGGATGTTCGGCTTCACGCGTTACCCTCATGAACTGGGAACCCTACGATCCTACTTGGCTTGTTGAACCGGCGAGGGAACAAGTCCCAGAAGAACCTTGGCTCCCAGAGCTAGCTCTGGTTGTCGGCGCGCGCATGGCGAAGAAACGCAGCGTACACTTACTTTGTGAATCCCAACAATCCAAACAAGGCTGGCTCTGAATGGCAGTTTGAAACTAATATCCTTCTTGAACACCCGTCCGAGGGCACTCTCCTTCTGGATGTTCTGAAAGGTCAACGCATCGGTGGCGTCGAGACGATTGACCGAATCGAGGGATGACTTCGAACAAAATCGTTGCAGGTGAGCGCGGATAGCGCTTTTCTCAAGTAGCTTTATCCGGCGCGCCTTGCGCGTCACCGCCCGTGCCACCTGAACTCAGCTTTCTCTCGATTGAGTTTCAAGAGACGGGTTATCTGGTCTATCGCTTCTACAATGCGGCCCTAAATCGCGCGAATAGCTTGCCGCGTTTCATTGAGTTCATGCGCGACACGCAAAGAGTTGCTGACGGCGTGATTGTTAATGCCAACGGCTGGCAACAGTTACTTGAGCAGA
>QHXG01000646.1 GCA_003222845.1 Acidobacteriota bacterium
TCCGCGTGAGATCCTCAAACACGGATGAGATTTCTAAGTTATGACGCACGAGAGAGTGATGAGTAAATCAGATGACGGTTTATCAAGCTTGATTGCAGCAGCGGATAATATCGCCGCCGGAGCGCAACAAACATTTGGCGATTTGACCGCACAGCAACTCAATTGGAAGCCAAATGCCGAAAGCTGGGGCATCGGACAGTGCTTTGACCATTTGATGACAGCTAATGAATCGTACTTTCCTATAATCGAGCAAATCATCAAAGGGGAGAAACCGCGCACTTTTTGGGAAAGTCTTCCGGTTTTGCCAACTTTCTTCGGATGGATGCTCATTAAATATTTGTCGCCGGAATCCACAAAGAAGTTGAAAGCACCGGATGTATTCAAGCCTTCGAGTAGTGATATTGATCCAAACATCATCAACAATTTCGTGAGGCAACAGAATCAGTTGACGTTTCTGATGAGACAAACTGCCGAACTTGACTTGCGCCATACTAAGATTACGTCGCCTGCGGTGCGATTCGTGACGTACAGCTTGATGGACTGCTACACAATTCTCGTGGTGCATGAAAAGCGACACCTTCAGCAAGCCAGGCGAGTTCTGAATACTGAGGGTTTCCCGACCTGATGAAAGGAGGCATCGATGACTGCGACCGCGATGAAGCCGCGCGTCACATCCTTCGCTCCACAGTTTCTTGTCGACGACCTTGAGCGCTCGATCGGGTACTACGAGAAGCTCGGCTTCACATTCGGCGAGCCGTGGGAGGACTTCTACGCCATCGGCCATCTAGACGGACTGGAATTACACCTGAAGGAAGCGCCGAAGAACCAAGACGAGCG
>QHXG01000647.1 GCA_003222845.1 Acidobacteriota bacterium
TCCTTCTTATCGATCCAGAATTGCGTCGAATGGAGGTCGCCCTTTTGCGCGCCGATCACATACACTGGCCGGCCCTGCCAGGTGTCTTCATGCATGACACTTAGATCGAACTTGAGCTGCTTGAGCGTCTCCAGCAATTGCGGGACCGGCACAAAGTAAATGTCGAAGCCGAGCACGATCAGCGAATGAACGAAGGGACGGCTGTTTTCAATCTTGCCGCCCTTCATCGAATAAACCGTATTGTTGGCAAACAGGATTCCGTTGCCATCCGCTATTGGATCGAAATCGATGCGCAAACGGCCCGGCGCATAGAGAGCTTCGTACCAGGTTGAAACTTTGGTTTTTCCGTCGGCTTCAAACTCAGTCGTCTTCTGCACGAACGTGAGCGTCTTGTACCACGACTGGGCATACTTCTTTTGCATCGCGTGAATTAAGTCTTCGGAAGTCTTGATCTCACTGGCGTGAACCGTTGACAGCGTCGCCAAAAAACATAGCAAGATGACAATGCGCATAGTTTGACTCTCCTAATCTGAGACATAATAGCCCTCGCCACATAACCTAGCCTAGAGTACTGGTGCAGTTTGAAAGAGTGGCACGGGCGTCCCGCCCGTGAAGACACGCGCAAGATGCGCATGCCACATCAAACTGCACCAGTACCCTAGCCTAGCTCCATCTTGACGGTTACGCGCAAATCTTTTGGAACCTTTTCTGTTTGTCGGGTGAATACATCTTGAGCAGAGCAATTCCAGTTTTGATGAAGCCGATTGAGTCCACGGACAGCGACCTTCTGCAACTGATCGTTGGCGGCGACCGCGAAGCGTTTGCCGAGCTTTACCGTCGTCGACAGTCTAATGTCTACCGCTTTGCCTTGCAGATGAGTGGCGCGCGAGAGGTGGCTGAGGACGTAACGCAGGAAGTTTTTATGGTGCTGATGCGTAAAGCAGGTAACTACGACGAGCAACGCGGCTCGGTTAACGCATTCCTGCTGGGCATTGCGCGGAACCATCTATTGCGCCGGTTAAAACGAGAGCGCTTGTTACTCCCGATTGATGAAGCCATGAACACCACGCGTGGAGAGGAGCAATTGGAAGAACTGTCGCGCCGGGAAACAATCAAATCAGTGCAGAAGGCTGTCCTGAGTTTGCCTGAGCATTATCGCGAGGTGGTGGTTCTGTGCGAATTGCAGGAGATGAGTTACGTCGAAGCCGCGGCGGTCCTGGAATGCGCCGTCGGTACGGTTCGATCAAGACTGCATCGCGCTCGCACAATGCTGATTCAACGACTACAACCCGCAGCCGCGGAGAGTTTGGTGAACGAAAGACTTAAATCAGCGAGGTGTTTTGCATGAATTGCCAGAGATTTGAAGGTCTCGTTAACGACGTCGCTCGCGAACAGATCATGGACGCGGCTTTGCAGCACGAGGCATTAAGACATACCGACAAGTGCGCGCCTTGCGCAACTAGACTGAACGACGAACGAGCTTTAACGCACCAATTGCGAGACTTCGCATCGACGGCGAAATCGATTTCTGCGTCCGAAAGAGTTGAAGCGCGGCTGCTCGCGGCCTTCGCTGCCCAGTCATTCGTAAGAGCACAGCCAATACGGCTTGCGTCCGAGACGCGTTATTGGCTCGCGGCAATCGCCGCTGTGCTGCTCATCGTCGGCGGATTATTCGTAACGCGTTTTTGGCACGCCAGACCTTCGCACTCGGCGAGCATCGTGAAAGTTGGGGAAACGCCAGCGACCGTTAGGCAAGAACGTTCGGAGGCAGTTGGACTTCGATCACCGTCCGAAGAGAAAATTCAAAATCGTCTTGCAACCACGGGTAGCACGCGCTCGATCCGACATCGGACAGAACGAGAGTCATTGCCGGCTGACGCGGCCCGGTCGCCCAACCTTCTTAACACCGAGATCACAACAGACTTTTTCCCCGTGACTTATGACGGCGCCGCGAATCTCGACGCCGGCGGGCAGATAGTGCGCGTTGAGTTGCCTCGCACGACGATGGCCAGCTTTGGTTTGCCCGTGAACATGGAACGTGCAGACGAAAAAATAAAGGCGGACGTTTTGCTCGGCGTCGATGGTTTGGCGCATGCAATCCGGCTCGTCGGCAATAGGACATCTTTGAATTCACCAAAATGAAAAGACCGGGCTTTACGCCCGCAACCAGAAAACGAAAGGAAAAACTCATGAAGAAAACTTTACTGTTCGCGACTGGCTTAGTAACTATCGTGTTGTTAGGCGTCGTCTCCGCTTTCGCGCAGACGGCAACACCGGCCCCGGACCGAGAAGAAATCGAACGCAGCCTCGCTACAGCCTTGGCTCAGGGCCGGATGGCCGCCAGAGCCCAAGGCCCGGAATCA
>QHXG01000648.1 GCA_003222845.1 Acidobacteriota bacterium
TCCCTCTCCCTTTGGGAGAGGGTTAGGGTGAGGGCTTACGCGGGAAAGTAAACCCCAACTAATTTACTTAACTTAAAAACCTTACCTCAGGCTCTCTCCCAAAGGGAGAGGAGTTTTTCAGCAGCCTGTTAAATAGCCATGAGACACCCACAGCGCCGTCGCCGCTTCGCTTTGCCGGCGCACTCCAAATCGATCGGCTAGATTCGGAGCTACTTGCCCACGGCCTGAGCCTTCGAGATTTCTTCGACGACCTCCGCAGTCTTCTTTGGCTCTGAGAGCCGTGTGGCTACGTCAGCTTGCGCGATGATGCCGACAATCGTCTGGTTGTGGTCTACTACCGGAATCCGCCGCACCTGGTTCTCTTCCATTGCGTCGAGCGCTTTTTGCAAGTCATCATCCGGCCGGCACGAGACGGCGCCGGTGGTCATCACGTCCTTTATTCTCGTACCGGCAATGTCGCGACCTTCGGCCACAACTCTCAGTGCCAGATCGCGATCGGTAACGATGCCGAGCAGAGTTTTGGTGTCTTCATCCTCGATGATCGGAATGACGCCGACATCTTCGTCCTTCATCAATTTGGCGGCTTTCTGGACTTCATCGTCAGGTAGACAGCACACGGGATCTTTAGTCATGATTTCCTTACATTTCATGTTGCATTCTCCTTCCTTATCGTCAAGTTCACGATGGCGTCGGAATGTAGCGTAATGCATATTTGCCGTATGCCTACGCTACATCAACTTGCCATGATGTCTTGCTTGCGGACTATGTTCGTCAACTGTTTTGGCTAAGCCGCAATCGGGATGCCAGCTTTTTTGCTGAACTTAATGCTTCATACTTCTGATCGATATCTTAGGAACGCGCGGTGCTGCAAAAATCGCCTTTGTTGGTGAAAAGCATTGGGATCGAAAGATCGAGATCGACACCACTCGGGTGGTTCTTTAGAGGAGAAAAGATGCCGAACAATCTATCAAAAAGTTACGAAAGCGAAAGTTCAAACGCGCTTGCCTCGATAATTGTTGAAGACGCACCACTCGACGAGCGACGCTCAATAACATCAGAGCCGGCGGTGGATCGCGATGTTGAGCTGCGCGACCTGCTTCAAGTCTACTCGCAAGACGGACAACTTACGTATGAAGCCGCGACTGATTATTCCAGGTTCGTTCACTTTGCCCCACATGCAATGCTGCACAATTCCATCGCCGAAGTCCTACGCAGCAAATCGCGTCAACAGACAGGAATGATCGCTGAACGGCTGGCCGAGTCGTATCTGGAGGTTGATCGCGGTCGCGCCTTCGCGAAGGTGTTGGACTCGCCCGGGCCACCGCCTGCCGGTTTTCATCGAGGCATGACGCCTGCCGAGATTGGCGCACTTGTGCCGCGACTGGTAGCTCAGAATCCTGCGACCATCGATCGGCTTACCGAATTAATCGCTGGTGATCCGGGGCGGGCTCGGCGGCTTGGGCCAGAGTTGCTGGCAGAGATTCTCAAGGTGGCGGCAAGCAAAGATGTAACTGGTCGTTATAACGGTTCAAGGCTGGCCGCATGAAATGTCAATCGTACCGCGGCGGGAATCAAACCGCCGGATTCGCGGCGATGAGATTTCATTTCCTAATCATCGCGCCATTTCTAAACCGAGGGGTTAACGCGAAATTTTGTTCGTTACGGCACCATTATTGCGCTTGAGGAATTTCGCGGGAGCGCTAAAGTCGCCGTCAAGTGCAATCACTTCTTGACACTGTACGTCAAGGCGACACGCGCCAGAATGCTTTTAGAACATTTGGCCCATTGTCCCGTCAGATTTGCTGGTGGATTCAAAAGGAGGTGAGAAGCGATGGGGTTAATACTATTGATACTTCTGATTATCTTGTTACTCGGAGCCGTGCCGGCATGGCCTTACAGCAGAAGCTGGGGGTATGCGCCCAGCGGCGGCATCGGGCTAATTCTGCTAATCGTGCTTATTCTGCTGCTGCTCCACGTATTTTAGGCAGGCACGATCTGACAATAAATTAAGCAAAGGCAATGAGGAGGATAAAGCGATGCCGCAAACAGGGAACACTGCTGAAACATCAGGGATCTATTCCGGCGATTGAATCCCAGGGTAGCCGAAGCGGCCAACCCTGGGCTGGAGGGCGCAACCGCTTTGCGGTTTAAGAGTCGAGCGAGAGCTTTGCGCAGGTTATTTCTTGGTTGGCTTGTTCTTCCGTTTCGTTCCCGCCATTCTCTTCAGTTCTTCCTTGCTCATCGACTCATACATACTTTTGGAAGCACCCTTGAGACTCGATTTACCTCGCTCGCCTCGCTTGGCAGACAGCGCGGCGCCGGCGGCCATCTGCTGTTTCTTTGAAGTTGCTTTAGGCATCATTCATCTCCTCCAAAGACCGAGCAAGCAAACAATGCGCCAACCCGAGCCTATGTGGAAAAGGAAGAGCTATGGTGTTCGGTGTGAATGCGCCGAAGCAGGAGTTTCCAATCGACGCGTTGACTCTTCAAGCATCCTTCTAAGCTGAACCCCAGCCCGGCGCGTTCTTGTTTGGCAGAGTAGCGTGGCGCGTTGCCTGTACATCATCCGCTGATTGTCTTCCCGCATGTGTGATGGCCCACTTGAGGGCAAGACCTCCCGCGAGAGATAACGCTGATCTCACGATGCTTTTTCCGCG
>QHXG01000642.1 GCA_003222845.1 Acidobacteriota bacterium
TACCGCTCGCGGTTCTGTAACGCGCGGCGAATGATGACAGTTTCAGTTGATGATTTCAATTCATAGGTGATGCCGCGCCATTCAATTCGCCGCGAAACCGCCGCCGCCAAAGCATTGTAAAGAAAGAGCACGGAGGCAAGCGGCCAAAGCATCGCGTGGGCCAACGTCGTGCCCAGCGAGCGTAATCGACGATCTGGAATAACCAACGAAACAGCTCGCAGACGCAGATGCGATTTCATCGCTCCGAACGCGAAGATCACCAGTAACAGGAATAATGGAGTCGCGAACGAGAGACCCTTCGCAGCGCGCCAGACGATCAGGGCCGTTCCTCCCGCAAACGTCATCACGAAAATCACGCTCCCGATAAACACCGCCTTCCAAAGGTGGGTGGCGTAGGCGCGCGTGATCTTTAACTGACGCGTCGTGAATTCGATCAACTCGCGCAGGCCGCAATCCTCGAAAGCCGGTGTCAGGCATTGCGGCACGAACTTGATGGGCAGGCCCGCTTCGTGTAAGACGCGCGTCAAGGTGAAATCGTCTGAGACGGTTCCGCGCCAACGATCTTTCACTTTCAGTTCTTCGAAAGTTGCGCGCCGAATGGCCGCCGACCCTCCCCAGCAGAAATTCTTCTTGTCGTCCGCACCTAAGGCCGACGCAATCGCGGCGTTCCAAACTGAGCGTAAATGCGAAGCTAATCCTCGGCGAAGCGGAACGAACCAGCGATAGCCAGTCGTTGCGCCGATCTGCTCATCTTGTAGCGGCGCGACCAACAAGCGCAGCCAACGCTGGTGCGGCCGCACATCAGTATCTACGAACGCAAAGATTTCAGTCTTCTGATCGGCTTCGGCAATGGCCACATGAAGATTGTCAACTTTCTGCCCGCTGACCGTGGCTGGGCCCGCAATTACAATTCGCATCATCGGACCTAGTTTCTTTTTAAAGGATCTTCGGGCCTCTTCGATAACTTTAAGCGCCGGATCGTCCGCGCGATCGCTGACAAAGATGATTTCGAACTGCGGATAGTCCTGCGCAAATAGCGCGCTGATGTTTTCTTTCAACCCGTCGTCGATTCCACGGCAAGGGACAAAGACAGTAACAAATGGTGTGAATGCCGCATACTCTTTCGCTAATTCCGCCTGCAGATAACGAACGAATCGAAGGCCACCACGAAGAGAAAGGAGTCCGAGCCCGATTGAAATGGCTGCGAGGAGGTAGAAAGCGACTAGCGCAACTGCCCACGATGAAGACAACTCTCAGTCTCCATCTAATTCGGCTAGTCGCGGGATAGCCGATTGGGCCATCATGAAGTACTCCGCTCTTAATTCAAGACCAATGCTCTTGAGTCCGCAGGCGGTAGTGGCGGCGATGGTTGAGCCGGAACCCATGAACGGATCCAAAATAGTGCCCTCACCGAGCGGAAGGGCGGCGCGTGCGATGTGTCGAAGGAAATTCTGTGGCTTCAAAGACGGGTGCGGAGCGATCTCTCGTTCTCGACGTCTGGCGGGAGATGATTGGATTAGATCCTTGAAAGGTTCGGAATCTGAAATTCGTGGGCGCGGAATCTGAAATGCGTCGCAAGCCACCAGTCTTCCACTTTCTCAAGTTATCCTGGACTCTTCCCTCACATGGCTTGCGAAAGAGGCCCCACGGCTCCCAGCACGATTTCGGCATCACGGTTACATCGGCAAATTCGTCGTGGGCATTCTTTGGGCGATCGCCACCGCGCAACGTGTAAACCGTGCGGATTATCTCACCTCGCTTCTCCAGACCATTCTTCAAGAAACTCTCATACACTAAATGAGAAATCAGGGGATTGGTCGCAATGAAAACATGCCCGCCTGGAACCAGAACACATTTCAGCAAAGACGCCAGGCGAAATGAAAAGTCTCGTAAAGTTTTTTGATCGGTCTCAGTCAAGACTGTGAACCTGGGCAACGGCATTCGTTTGTTGCCATCGAAAGCCGGCGGAAGACGCCAGATACCACCTTTGCCATTCTTAAGTTTGGTAAGCTCTTTGTCTGAGTATTCGACCAGACCGTAGGGCGGATCGGTAACGACTGCCTCGATGGAATTCATCGGAGTTGAGGCCAGCCACTGGAACGCGTCGATGTTATGGATCGAATAGAGCTGGCGCGTCTTTGTGGAGAACGAAGTCGGGAGTTCATCGGGCTGCGCTCGGTTCCTCAACGCTTTTTGAGGCTGCATTCTTTCCTCCATTAAGCCGCGATAATAACTTACGAGCGGACTTCCTCAAAGCGATTGAAGATATCTCAAATCCATCTGGATCGCGCTCGCGTCTTTTCCAAGCTGCGTGTCGCGGATAATGCGATTTACTCCAGCATATGAAATCAATTCGCTTCCTTGACCACTCGCTCGACGGCGCGGCGAAACTTATTTCGATCCAACTCTGGGTAAAGATAAATCCGACCCTCAATTAGCGAAAACAGTTCAAGTAAACGCTTTGTTTCGACTATGCCGCTGGCGATCAAATGATCGACGTCCTTCTGATCAGTCTCATGGCCCCGTTCGATTTTAGCCAGTGCTTGGGCGTAAAAGTCGTAATGATAGAAGAAGAGTTTCCCTTGCTGCTGAATAAAGCGGCTACGTTCCTGCCAACCGGGCAGCTCGGGGATGAAGTCGTCCGGCGACGCCAACTCGATATTAACGTGAAGCTGTTCCTTCAAGCGAGGGAGACTTCTGAGAATCTCATCGCTCTCAGGAATGATTTTCAGATCGATATCAATCGTGGAATTGCGCCAGCCGAGCAATACTGCGGAAGCGCCGCCAACCAAATAGACTCGGCTGGCTGACCTGGCCGCGGCGGCCAATCCTTTCATGAAGGCTTGAAGACTGTCGGTCGTTATCGGCTCACGCATTCGGCTGCTCGCTCGTAGCTAACCAATCTGCGAAGGTAGGCATTGTAACGCGAATGGGCGGAATCGGAGTCATCCTTTGATAGCAGGTCATAGAGGCGATGTTCAGGATTGTCGGGAAGTTGCTCAGGTAGCTCGATTCCCAAGCGTCGCAAACGCGGCGCCCCAATCGCAACCAATAAAGCCTCGATGGTCTCGCGCCTATTATGCAGATCGCGGATACCTGCTTCGATCAGATCCTCGCCAGGTAAAACATTAGGCCGGTCGCTGCCGCCCCTGAAACCCATAACACTCATGACGTGATTCTACTGCGAAGTGGGCGATGCTTTCGAGGACGCGGAACTCGCCGCGGGTTGTGCTGGGATTAGCTTCTGAGCCAGCACGATGAACGGTTGGGGATAGACGCCGATGAAGACGATCCCAATCAGTGACACAATCATCGCGGTGCGCAGTGCGGGTGACATCGTCAGCGGTTCTTCATCGGCGATTCGATCGCCTAGATACATCACGCGAATAAAACGAATGTAGTAATAGAATGACACGACGATGTTGATGACCGCCCAACCAGCAAGCCAGTAATACCAGGATTTATGGGCCGCCTCGCCGCGTTGCAAGAGTCCCCACAACAAGAAGTATTTCCCGATGAATCCGCCGGTGCCCGGCAAACCGCCGAGCGATAACATGAAGATGCCCATCATCGCGGCCATGCCGGGAGCCTTCTGCGCCAGACCGGTCATGTCGTCGACATTGTCACCTATGATGCCACGACGCCGCAGGCTGATGATCACGCCGAACGCACCGATATTCATCAGTGTGTAGACGAGCAGATAAATCGCCAGACCAATGTTCCCATAGATGTTGTTGGCGATTAGTCCCAGCAGCAAATACCCGGCGTTTGAGATCGAAGAGTAAGCGAGCAGTCGCTTCGAATTCTCCTGTGTGACCGCCGCCCAATTACCGACGACAATCGTTAGCGCCGCGACAATTCCCAGCAGCGGCGCCCAATCGATCTGCATCGGTCCGAGCGCAACGAAGAAGATGCGCGCGTAAAGCGCAAAACTTGCCGCTTTGGATCCAGTTGAGAGGAATGCGGTCACGGAAGTCGGCGCGCCTTCGTAAGCGTCGGGCGCCCACATGTGAAACGGCACGGCGGCAACTTAAAAGAAGAGACCGGCAGCCACCGCAATCATGCCTAACAGCAACACTGGACGCAATTCAGCTGGAGCCGCACTAAGTTTCGTTCCCATCTCGCGGTTCGTGGAGCCCGTGATTCCATAAAGCAGAGACATGCCATAAAGCAAAATGCCGGATGAAAAAGCCCCGAGCAGAAAATATTTCATCCCGGCTTCGTTCGAGCGTCGCTGCCGTTTCGTGAACGCTACCAAAACGTAGAACGTGACGGCCATCAACTCGAGCGCAATGTAAAGCAAGATGAGATCATAGCCGTTGCCGAGAAACATCATCCCGACCGTGGCAAACAGAATCAGCGCATAATATTCGCCGTGCTGTTCGTGCTCAATATCCAGATAGCGCATTGAGATCGCGATGGTGAGCCCCGCCGCAATTAGAAAGATGGCGCGGAAAACGAGCGCGAAACCGTCGATATGCACCATTCCATAAAATCCGTCAGTCGCGGTAACACCTTGCAACGCGTTGAGGCTGAAAGTGCCACCGATGCTTTTGAACTGGGCGGCCAAAGAGATTAGCGCCAGCGCAATTCCGGCGAGCGAGAAGTAAGCGGTCCACTTGCTGAGTTTGTAAGGCAGGATAACTTCCATCACCAGCGCCAGACAGGCGATGGCGGTGAGAATCAATTCCGGCGCGATCAGTTGAAGATCGTGGACGCTGATCAGGCTAGTAGTTTGGAAAAGAAGTAGCATTGATTAGTTAGCAGCTTGTAGTCTCTCATTCACACCGTGGCTTTAGCCCGGTGCCTAACAAACAGCGAGAGACGAGGAAACCGTTTTAAACGGTTTCCATCAGGGCCACTTCGCAATCACCGGGCTAAAGCCGCGGTGTGAATAACAGAACCATCAATTGGCTTCCTGATCATTTCTGAGCCCGAATCTGAACCGGCGCGTTCCCAGACTGTCCCGGAATCTGGTAGTTTGGTCGCACCTGCTTCACTACTGCATTCACTGTTTTGTCGATGTAGCGCAAAAATGGGCCAGGATAAATACCAATCCACAAGGACATGATCACCAACGGCAGCATGTACGCCCACTCGCGAATGTTTAGATCGGGCAGCAGCTTATTTTTCTCGTTCGTAATCTCGCCGAAGAACATTCGCTGATACAGCCAAAGCATGTAACCCGCGTTCAGGATGATCCCCAAGCCAGCCCAACCGGCCCACACGGGGTTTGCTTCAAAAGCACCTCGCATCGCCAGGAATTCAGAAATGAAAACCGCAAGCAGGGGTAGACCGATCGAGGTCATCGCCATCGCCATAAAGACCGCGGCGTATCCCGGCATAACGTGCGAGAGCCCGCCAAACTCCGAAACCTTGCGGGTGTGACGACGCTCGTAAATGATGCCCACCAGCAGGAACAACGCGCCGGAATAGATTCCATGACTTACCATCTGCATCACGGCGCCATTCAGACCATTAGGATTGAGCGCAAACAAACCGAGCATGACAATGCCCATGGATGACACGGATGAATAGGCGACCAATTTTTTGACGTCGCCATCCTTCTTCACGACGAAGTACATCGCGGCCAGCGCGCCGTAGATGATCGAGACAATCGCCAGAAAGATCATCACGCTGCGCACGCCGAACTGATGGCCGGTCCCGCTGAAAAAGAAGCTCTCGTCCGCAGACGCTTTCGGAAACATCGGCAGATTGAAACGATAAAAGCCGTACGTGCCCAATTTGAGCAGAATGCCGGCGAGAATTACCGAGCCCGCAGTAGGCGCTTCGACGTGGGCATCGGGAAGCCAGGTGTGGAATGGAAACATTGGCACCTTAATCGCGAAGCCCAGAGCGAAAGCGAAGAACAAGAGCACCTGCAAGGAACCCATGTCCAGAACCGAGCCGATCGCCTGCATATAGAGAATGCTGAAGTTGCCGGTGCCGTGCTGGGCCGCTTGTTGCAGCGTGGTCGCGATCATCGCGCTCGCTTTGGCGTTGCCGGCGAGCAGATCGAGAGTCGCTTGCGTGATCTTTCCGGTTAGGGCCGTGTCCTGGGTGAGGAAATACATCTTCAAAACGCCCAGCAGCATTACGACGGATCCCACCAAGGTGTAAAGAAAGAACTTGATCGCCGCATAGAGACGATTCTCTCCGCCCCAAATTCCGATCAGGAAATACATCGGCACTAAGCTAACTTCGAAGAAGAGATAGAACAGAAAAAGATCCATCGAAGCGAATACACCGAGGACCATCGTCTGCAAGAGGAGCAGCAGAATGTAATATTCCTTCTCGCGCTTCTCGATGTACTTCCACGAAGACAACGCCGCCAGAAGTCCGAGGAACGTTGTCAACACAATCAATAGCACCGCGACGCCGTCCGCGCCCATCTGATAGCGCGCGCCGATCACCGGAATCCATTGATGGTCTTCGAGAAACTGAAAACCGCCGATGCCACGATCGTAACCAAACAGCCAGAGCGAAACGACAAAGTCCAGCGCCAGCCAGGCGGTGGCGAATTTCTTGATCAGATCGCCCTGTTCTTTCCTGAAAAGTCCCAGGATCAGGATCGTCGCGCCGAGTACCGGTAGCCAGGTGATAATCGAGAGAATGTTGTTTGTGAACACGTCAGTCCTCGTGCGTTGAATTAACTTCCTTAGATTTCAGGATACGGACATCTTCCAGATCAACATCGCGGCCAGCCGCTGTTTTAGACGCGATTAAGTCGCCCACGGAAATTACCTCTAACGTTTGTCCCCGATAATTCATCGTAACTCGGCGTTGCCACGCTTGCTCAAAGCTGATGCCGGGCGTTGAAGTCTGAACGTCTAATCGAATGCGATCCGTAAAAATCGTGATCTCTTTCGAAAGCACATCCTCAGCGTTGGTCAGGGACGCAGTGCCTAGCCCAGCTTCAATCATGGCGCTTAACAATCGCTCAACATTGTACATTGTCTCTTGTTGGTTCAATAAGTACACCAAGATCGAACGTAGCTCGTGGCACGCCATACAGAACCGCGGCGATTCCGCCGATAACCAAGTACTTAACATCATTCTTTTGAAATGACGCGAATACGTTCTGAAGCTGGTCTAACATATTTCTTCTTCGCGACTTCCGGATTGTTTTCCAGAATTAGATTTGTAAAAGCAACGAACACATCCATCCGCTCTTCCAGCGAAAGCGATTGAAACCAGCGAGCCTTGGCTTCCGGGCTTTCATCGCGGATGTCGTGTGAAATAGATCGAGTCATAATTGTTAGAGCGAAGATCAAAAGACCTTAACCAGATACAAAGCTACGGCAACCAGCAGTCCGATTACCATCACCAGCGCATAGTTCTGTATGAATCCCGTCTGCACCGCGCGCACGATCGGCGACATTAAGCGGACGATAAATCCCGCAATCGCATTGACCAGCCCATCAACCAGATACTTGTCGGTACCACCTGTGATGCGGCTCGAAAGTCTCGTCAGCCAGGCGGAACCATTCACGCCGCCATCAACAACTTTCGAGTCAAACGCGAAAACCGCCCTTGCCAAATCCATCGTGCGACGCGTTAACGCCATTCCGTAAAATTCATCGATCCAATACTTGTTGAAGCTGGCGCGATAAAGCGGTCCGAGCCGCGCGGCCCAAACATCGGCAAGACTTGGACTCTTTACATAAAACAAAAGGCCGAGACTAATACCAACACCAGCGGCAACAAGTGAGATTATGATGAAGACCCATTCGGCCGCGGTCTCACTCCCAAGCTTTGCCTCAAGTGCGTGAGCCAGATTGAATGACGCCGCGCTTGACTCTCCTGGTTCAGATTTCGGCTTATCGACAACCGGTTCAGGCGTTCCAAATTGGCGCGTCGACTGATTCCATATAACGGGGTTCAGCCAATTAACGATATTCATCCGCCCGCCAACTTCTTTGCCGCCGGTTTGCCGCCGGTAAACGCGGTGCTAATCCCTATGAATCCGCCAATCGTGGCGAAGATTGCCAGGACGACCAAAGGCATCCACATCGACGGCGGTGACTCATGCGGTGTGTGCGCGCCGTGGACATGCTCGATACCTAGCGCGACGTGTTCCTCAGCAGTTTCATGAACTGGTCCAACATGTTCGCCCGGTTCATGCCGCGGACGATCGCCGGCCGCAAACTTGACCGCGTCATGCGGCTTCTTCCCTTTCGCATACGCGAGGGCGTGCGCTTCGTCAGCTTCACCGCCGGCCGGCGCCTCCAGGAATTTCTCGCGGCCCCAGAACGTCATCGCCATCAGGCGCGTCATGTAGAAAGCCGTGCACGTTGCGGCGATAGTGCCGATGATCCAGAACAGCCAACCGAACGGAATGTGAGTCGTCGAGGCGCCGTTCCAGAGAATTTCATCTTTCGACCAGAAGCCGCTGAACGGAATGATGCCGCAGATCGCCAGCCAGCCGGCCAGAAACGTCAGGTACGTGTAGGGCATGTACTTCTTCAAGCCGCCCATCCGCCGCATGTCCTGTTCGTGATGCATGCCGTGAATCACGCTGCCCGAACCGAGAAACATCAGGGCTTTGAAGAAAGCATGTGTGACGACATGAAAAATCCCGATGATGAAGGCGCCGACACCGCAAGCGAGAAACATAAAGCCAAGCTGCGAGACGGTCGAGTAAGCCAGCACGCGCTTAATATCGTTTTGCGTGATGCCAATCGTCGCCGCGAAGATGGCAGTGAAGGCGCCGATGATAGCGACCACCAGCATCATTGTCTGCGAATGCTGAAAGATGACGTTCGTGCGCGTCAGCATGTACAAGCCTGCAGTAACCATCGTGGCAGCGTGAATCAGCGCGGAGACAGGAGTTGGACCAGCCATCGCATCCGGCAACCAAACGTGTAGTGGAAACTGCGCCGACTTCCCGCAGGCGCCAATCATCAAACCCAAAGCAATCCAGGACATCAGTCCCCAGTTACCCAGAGTTTCCAGCGGATAGCCGGCCGCTTGCGACATTACGGTGGTGTATTGCGCCGTACCGAATGTCGCAATCACCGCAAAAATTGCCAGCATGAAACCAAAATCGCCGATGCGATTCGTGATGAACGCTTTCCGCGACGCATTCGCAGCTTCGGCGCGATCGAAGTAGTAGCCGATTAAAAGATAGGAACAGAGTCCTACACCTTCCCAGCCGACAAACATCATCACGAAATTCGAGCCCATCACCAGCACCAGCATCGAAAACATGAACAGCCCCATGTACGCGAAGAATCGGTAGTAGCCCGTGTCACCATGCATGTAACCGGTGGCAAATACGAAGATGCAAAGACCTACGCCAGTGACAATCAACATGAAAACCGCTGACAGGGGATCGAGTTGATAACTCCATTCGATGTTCAATAAGGAAGCTCGGGGAGAAGGAACCGTCACCTGTCGATTGGCAGTTGTAATCGTAGTGGACTCGGCTTGTCCCAGGCTTTGACGCACGGCGCCGCCGCCAATCCAGGTAAATGCTGTTTGCGTCGACACGTAAGGATTAGGCCAGAGCGAGTTGTTGGAAAAGCCATACGAAGAGATCGCCGCGATACTGATTAGAAACGACAGCGCGACCGAGCCAACTGCGATTCCTCCGATCAACTTCTCCGGAAAGCGAAACCAACGGCCAAAGATGCCGTTTATGGCTGCGCCGATAAGCGGAAGAAGCGGAACTAGCCAGATGAATTTGTACATCGATTGGCCTTTGGCCTTTGGCCTTTGGTTTTTGGCCTTTCGCCTTTGGTCTTGGATCTTTCTCTGACCGGGACTTTAAATAACAAAGGCCAAAGTCCCAAGACCAAAGACCATCATCACCACTTCATCAAATCAATCTCGTCCACCCAGATCGTTTCGCGGTTCCGATAGAGTGCGATCACAATGCCGAGTCCGATGGCCGCTTCGGCGGCGGCGACTACGATGATGAAAACCGTGAACACTTGTCCGGCGAGTGGATTCGCGCCGCCAGTGTCCTGCAAGTAACGAGAGAACGCGATGAAGTTCAGGTTCGCTGCGTTCAAAATCAATTCAATCGACATGAAGATGACGATGATGTTTCGCCTTGTCAGCACTCCCGCGATGCCGATGATGAAAAGAATCGCAGCAATCACCAGGAACTTCGAGAGATCGGGGTGTTTGATGCTTTCAATGGCGGTAGAAACTCGCCCGCCTGAGCTTTCCTGGAGCAAGAATAAAAGTATAGGCGATAGCTGAATCATTCGGATTTTTTCAGCCGCGTAGCGGCGCGATGTTTATAGAACTCTCCCGTCATTCAAAACTACTCAGCTCCGTAGGAGCGAAATGTTTCTGTCGCCCATTAATGGGCTCGGCGATTTATTAGACCTAACCGTTCTATAAACATCTCGTGCCTAACGGCACTAAAAACTCTGATGCCTGGATTACTCCGTTACTACCGCGCCGGTGACTTTCGATTGGGAGGCAACTGCTTGCTTTAAGAGTTCAGGATCGACATCATCCGCAGCAGCTTCCTGTTTCAATGTGCGCGCCAGCATCACCGAACCGATGATTGCAACCAACAGCAGCACGCTGGCGATTTCAAAAGGCAACGATGCATAGGTGTAAAGGCTGCCGCCGACCCGTTCGGTTTCTTTGGTAAGCCGGCTTACGCGAGTCGCCCCGGGCGGTAAATTCTGTGCTTGGGCCTCTCGCGCAATCTCTGCCTGCTGAGCTTTCTCTTTTTCCTTAGGATTTCCATTTCCAAATCCCTTATTGATCGCCACGAGCAATCCCAGAACCAGCAGTAACGAAAAAACCAAGGCGGCAGCCACCTGTGGCGTGCGGTTGAAGATAGCCGCCTTCCCTTCTTCTTCCGCACCCACATTGACCAGCATGATGACGAACAGAAACAAAACCATCACGCCGCCCACATAAACCAGAATCTGGACGCCGG
>QHXG01000070.1 GCA_003222845.1 Acidobacteriota bacterium
CCCAGAAATCGTAGCGCGAAAGGACGTACGCTGCCAGCAGGCCGAAGATGACATTAAAGGCAGTCGCCCAAAAACTGGTGAACAGCGAAAGTTTGAGTGCGAAAATCGCTTCCGGAGCTACCAGCGACGACCAGAACACGCCCAGTCCTTTGCTCGTGCCGTAGATAAAGATCGAGAGCATTGGCAGCAGCACCAACGGCAGCATAAGGCCCAGCACCACGCCGATGCTTACCGGACGCGCTATGTCGAAACCGCGAACGTGCCTAATTGAGGCAATCTTTATAGCCATTGCTGATTACTTTCTCTTCTGTACCTGATCGCGAAAGATTTTTTCGATCACTTCGGGATATGCTTTGTCCCAACCGCCGAAATAGTCCACCGTAAAAGGGTATTTGATGGTTGCGAGTTCCTTGTTTTCTTGGTCCAGTGTTTCATTGGTGCTGGACCGGAAATGAAATTTGACGAAGGCGCGCTGGGCCTCTTCGGTAAATAAATATTGAATGAATGCCTCAATCACGGGCCGGTCTGAGGCGGTGACGTTGCGGTCGATTATCACGGCGGGGTGCTCGCTGAAGATAGTTGCTTCAGGAATGACGATCTCGGCATCCGCCTTGGCGCTGCCTTCTTTCATCAGCAATGCGTCGAGTTCGTAAGTGATCAGCGCATCGCCATAGCCGCTTTCGAATTGAGTACGTGCTTCGCGCGCGGAACCGGGCGTGGAGATCACATTGCGCCAAACAGCCTGGAGTAATTGCAGCGCGCGCGCGCGATCTGCTTCGCCGGATTGCTTTTCCGTCTTCACGAGTTCCGAACCGTAGATAGCCAGGATCGACCACTGTGCTCCGCCTGAGCCGATCGGATCGGGATGGATTAATTTGAGTCCCGGCTTCGCCAGATCGCCAAAGTCATGAATGCCCTTTGGGTTTCCTTTGCGCACCAGAATCACGAATGGTGTCTTGTTAACGATTCCCTTCTGCGGCAATGCATGCCAGTCCGAAGTCACGAAGCCGCCTTGCTTGAGTCGTTGCGCGTCGCGGTCGATCGAAAGAATCGCGATTTGGGCTTTTACGCCTTGCAGAATCTGGTTCGTAACGGTTTCTGATCCGGCGAACGAAGAGGTGAAATGCACATCCTGCCCGTGCTCCCGTTTCCACTTTGCAATGAAGGCCGGATAGACAGCTTTCTCAAGCGACTCCTTCATGATCGAAAAGCCGTAGAGCGTGACATTGGTACCACCGCCGGATTCAGAAGGAGGTTTTGGCAAACAACTACTGCCGGCAATCAACCCGGTCAGCACGATCGTTAGCGCCGCAGTTCTGAGCTTTGTGAGCGACGTTCGCCTCTTCATGAGAAAAGACTTCCTCTACGAACCGTCAAAGCAGGTTCACCAGTCGACTATTCTTTTCAGGTACCAGGATTAACTACAGGGTCTATAGCATATTTTCGAGATTTGGGAAATGGTATTCTGTTCGCTTAGTTTTCTCAGATTCTTAGAGATGCTTTTTCCAGACTTATGCCATTACAAAAGGACAATAATAGGTTTCCGCGTCCCGCCTTGATTTGAGAGTTCGCTAACCATTACGATGCCTGCTTTGGACTTCGATGTCTTCAGACCGAGGAGTTTTTTGATTTGTTCGGAAGATGGATGCGCGCGCGCGAGATTGCGCACACAAAACGCGACGATAATCGCGTAGTAAGGCCGTTTGCGTGGGGCGCCGAATTTATTCGGGAGCACGCGAACGGCGATGACCCGCGCGTGATCTTTGGCGAGCACACCGAACGGGTGATGGCGCGGAGCGAGGACTTCTATGCCTTGCCGGAGATTTCTGACTGGCAACTCGCCGGGGATCGCCTGGCGTGGACCAGCGCGATCAAAACTCCTGCGGCGGAAAACAATCTTGCGCGGGCGCGGCTGTTCACGCCTCGACGTGAGCGAAAGAATAAACCACGCGCCGCCGTGGTCGTCCTGCCACAGTGGAACGCCCAACCTGATAGTCACGTCGAAGCTTGTCGCATCTTCAATGGCTTGGGGATGACTGCGCTGCGGCTGACATTGCCATATCATGAAGAGCGAAGACCACCGGAAATCGAGCGGGCCGACCATCTCGTCGGCTCAAACATCGGCCGTACGATCCAATCGATGCGCCAGGCCGTTTTGGACACGCGCGCGGCGGTGCGCTGGCTGAAAGACCAGGGTACGGAACGCATCGGCATTCTGGGCACCAGTATCGGATCGTGCATTGGGTTTCTCGCTTTCGCACATGACGCCGCGATCGACGTTGGCGTCTTCAATCATGTGTCCGGCTATGTGGCCGATGTAGTTTGGAAAGGAATATCTACCCAGCACGTGCGCGCGGGAATCGAAACGGACCTGACGGTCGATGAGTTGCGTGATTTCTGGAAACCAATCAGTCCCATTCCGTTCATTCCGCGGCTGCTCGAGATAAAACCTCGTCCGATGCGTTTCATCGCCGCGCGTTACGATCTAACTTTTCCCGTCGATCTTTCGCGCCAGGTGATCGCCGAGGTGAAACGCTTCGGAATCGATCTCGACGTGGTTTGGTTGCCGTGCGGTCATTACACGATGGCTGATTTGCCCTGGAAGGCGATCGATGCCTGGAAAATCGCGACGTTCTTCAGGAAGCATCTATAGCCGCCAGCTAATGACCCGCTCCAAGGGGCTGCGACCATGTCTATCGAAAGCCCGTATCCGTCTGAATAATTTCCGTTTCCGAACTGCGCTGGAGCAAACATCGACCGCAATCGTCTTGGAAGATCTTTCGTCTTGTTTGAGGTCAAGAATGGTAAGCTTCCGCCCTTCGAGCAGACGGGGGACAACGATGAACCATTGTAAGCAGCCGCCACAAGTCATTATGAACCATGCAATAATGTAATCAGATGGATAGTGAACACTGTCAGTTTCGAGAAAGAACATTGAGATGAAGAGGAAAACGATTCCGTGGGAAACGAGAGCAGCAACATTAATAAGAACATGGTTTCGCCAGCTGCCAAGCAAGCTTCATCCGTTGAGACGCACAGATTCGTTCCCATTAGCAGAACTAAAAGAGCCGCGGTCAGCCAGGCAGTTATTAAACAGAGTTTGATGTGCCCTCTCATCTCAGAAACCCTAGTGTCTGAATTACAGAGTTAGACCATCAGTCGGCTGAATTTGTTCCACACCCGCAGAGACCAAATGCTTGACGAGCTTGAGCGCGCGAAGCGTCAATTTGATGTTCCTGAAAGCCAAGTCATCAGCACACTCTCTTTTTTTGCGAGGCGGAAGATCGAGAATGCAAAATCGCTCATCCGACTACACGAAACTCTGCTCTTTCTGCGCGCTTACCCGCAGGGCGCGTCAGTTCTTAGTCAAGTAGAGAAGACTCTGAGGACACTTGCGAGAGTGGTTCCTAAACTTCGCGACAAGGATCTCGATCTTTCGCCGCTCGATAATCCTGAGGTCTCTGGCATCGCCGGCACGCGCGTGACGAGCAATTTCAGTTATGTGATCGTCTGCTGGCTCGTTGCCAAATATCCAAAGCAACTTTCGATCGATTGGGATTGGTTTGAAGAAGAGGATCGATTCGGCGCGACGATGCCGCGCTTTATGCCGCTGCTGGAAGAAGAAGCAATGGTCGAAGCGCACGTGCCCTATCGCGATTGGTTGCGCGCGGCGAGGAGACGAGAAAATGAAGTCGCTTGGCTGATTGGGCAGTTTGAATCAATGAATGTTTCGGAGAACGTGAAGTCGGAACTCTACGATTCGCTTAAGCTGCACCTGACCTGGCGGTTTGGCTTTCGGTCTTCGCGGACCGGGATGAAGTTACCGGTGTCCAAAGTCTTCTTCCACAATCAGCCGCTGATTCAACGCCGAGATATTTCGCTTTCAGTTGAATTGTTATCGCCACCAATTCCGATCGAGGAAGTGTCTCGCGCGCTGGGCGCGAAGATTCTCGACATAGCGCGCGAAACTTCCGCGGTTCGTTATCGAGAGTTACACGGTTTCACTTACGGAGATTCGCGACGCGTCTTGAAAGCGAGTCTCGGGCGCGGCACCGAAGCCTTCGTAATTGGCGTGCCGCCGGAACACCGGCTGCCGTTGCGCGCCTATCACGCGGCTTTGATCTTCAAGAATGGCGTGCCCGTCGCTTACTTCGAAGGTCTTTCGCTCTTTGAGCGGATGGAGAGCGGTTTCAATCTTTACTACACGTTTCGCGACGGAGAAACTGCCTGGCTCTATGCGCGGATTCTGCGACTGATGCGGCAGCTGCTTGGCGTTACGGTGTTTTCCATCGAGCCTTATCAAATTGGTCACGAGAACGAGGAAGGAATCGAATCGGGAGCGTTCTGGTTCTATCGCAAGCTCGGGTTTCGGCCCGTTCGTCCAGAGTTGATGAAGTTGACGCTGTCCGAAGAGCAGAAGATCGCGGCGAGGCGAGACTATCGCACTTCAGCGCGCACGCTGCGAAGGCTTGCCGCTGGTCACCTGCTGTTCGAGCTGGAGGGATCTGGGAGTTACGCATGTGATCTCCCTCTCCCCTTGGGAGAGGGTCGGGGTGAGGGCGCGAAGCGTAGAGAGCAAAAGGAAAGAGGAGGTGGGTTGCCATTGTCGCTAATCCCTCACCCCAGCCCTCTCCCAAAGGGAGAGGGAGTCAGCGAGTGGGACGACTTTGCGGTTCGCAATCTCGGTCTGGCAGTACAGCGCCGCATGGCAAAGGACTTCAGTGGCGAAGCTCCCAAGATCCGAGATGCCTCGGTTAAATTCGTGAAACGCGCTCTCGGCCTTAGAACCGATCGATGGCGTGAAGCAGAACTCAATGGGCTGGAGAATCTTGCGCTCGTGCTGGCGATGATTCCCGGCGTCGAGCGATGGAGCGCAGACAAGAAAGAATCGGCTGCACAGATCATTCGCGCCAAGGCAAACAGCAACGAAGCCCGCTACCTTCGTCTCATGCAACGGCACACGAAGCTGCGCGCCGGAATCATCGCGCTTGGTTCGTAAGGACGCACTAGCGACGCTACGACAAACTGAAGTAGTCGGGCCTTTCATCGTCCTGAAGTTGCGCTGCCCGCTTGCAGGGCGGCGAACTTCAGAATCTTCGGCCTGACCAACGATTCGAAATCCTTATACGAGAGCTTGATCAATTCCGTGTGCGAGCCAGCGTTGAAGGCAATCGTATCGTCTTTGGTCAAACTCTGGTCCACATAAACCTGCAGGTCGTACAGATTGCCGAAAGGCGGCATGGCCCCGAGCTCGCACTCGGGAAACTGGCTACGAAATTCCTGCTCGCCGGCTAACTCGACCTGGTTCGTGCGTGTTGCTTGCTTCAAAGCATTCAAGTCAACTTTGTATGAAGCGGGCAAAACGGCCATCGCCAGCTTGCCATCGAGTCTGACCATTACAGTCTTGGCCAACTCCTGCCCCGGAATGTGCGCGGACGCGGCGATCTCCTGCGCCGTGTAAGCAGCCGAATGACTGATGTTTACATACTTGACGTTTTGACTATCGAGAAACTCTTTCAGTTTTGTGGCGGGCATGACGACCTCCCTTAATTCGTCTTCAGTGAAGGGGACCTCTGGAGGGGATGAACCAAGTCTAACTCATCCAGAGTGCAAAAGAAAAAGGCCACCAATTTAGCTAGCTCCCTCTCCCTTTGGGAAAGGGCTGGTATGAGGGCCCTAGCTGAGAGGATCAAGAAACTGCGCTTTTGGTTGTTTTCAGGTGTCGGTTCGACTGAGAGGGAACATAACTAAACGGTCGGGCTGGCAGTTAGGCCCTCACCCTTGCCCTCTCCCAGCGGGAGAGGGGATTGCATTGCAATTTCTGTCAAGCGCGGCTTAGATGGGAGACAGATCCAGAGCCCGATTAAATGCGCGATAGAGTTCGTTGTAATGGCGAATGGAAAGTTCCAGCGCTTCCGGCAACTGCTCAACATCGGAGGGATTGATAACGAGATTAACGTTTTGCAGAAAAGCCGTGTGCGGATCCATTGTGCGCACGCCGGCCGTCAGATAAACGAAGAATAGACGACGCCGTTCGGACGGTCGCAGCAGTCTGACTTCGCGCGTGATAAATGCGACCCCTTGTTCGAGCGGGTCGAAATTGGCATCCAGAATAACTACATCCATGCGGTCTTCACGCATGCGTCCAAGGCCCTCTGCCATGTTTTCCGCCATAAAGACATCGTAATCTTGCTCGACCAGCAACTGCGCGATTGCTTCGCGATACGCCGGACTGGTGCACACCAAGACCTTTCGCCTATCCCAGGCCGCGCGCTTTCTTCCGCGACCACTGACTGAACCACTCTCAGCACTGCGAAGTGCCTGCGCCAGCACCCTGGCAATCTCGTCCAATCCGGACGGGGTTCCCTGGTTCGTCGGCGACGGGTTTTCGCCCACGGCATTTGAATTGAACTGGGGAGCGGCCACTGGGCGTTCAAAGACTGCCGATGCACGAACGGCAACCGTTTCTGTGGCCACAACCGGCTCGCGGCCAACTACGCTGTCAGGCTGAACCTCGACGCTCGTCTGACACTTTGGACACCGAACCGAAAAAGGATGCGACGGCAGCTGCGCTTCATCGAGTCGCAGGCGAGCTTCACATTTCGGACAAATAAGAACCATCTCAGTAAGTCTAAATTGCTTTTCAGTCTAATCGGTCAGAGTAAGCGCTGCAGGATAATCCCCGCGCTGATTGTTGGCGATGAGATTTTCGGCTTGAGCGCGAACGTAATCCTCGCCGGAGGTTAGGCCCTTGAGTGAGAGCAGCAGGTTATTCTGATTCGTGGCGAACCCGAGACCATCTTCAACTGTGACGATGTTGCGCTCGATTAGGTCCTTGATTACCGTATCAAAGTCTTGCATTCCATCCAGTTTCCCGTCACGCATCGCATCGAGCAACGACTTGCCTTCCGTTTCGCCGTTCTCAATATATTCGCGCGTGCGCGGCGTAGACCTCAAAATCTCCACGGCCGCGATTCGACCGTGAAAGTCGGCACGCGGAATCAAACGCTGCGAAACAATGTAACGAAACGTCTGCGCCAGCCGGGTGCGAATCACCGGCTCTTCATTCTTCGGGTAGAGGCCAATGATGCGGTCAATTGTTTTCGACGCATCGATGGTGTGCAGGGTTGAAAGCACCAGGTGGCCAGTTTCGGCCGCTTCGAGCGCGATTTCAGTAGTCTCGTAGTCGCGCATTTCACCGATCAGGATCACCTTGGGCGCCTGGCGCAAAGCTGCGCGCAAAGCGGAGGGAAAGTCTTTCGTATCGTGTCCGACTTCGCGCTGATTGATTGTCGAGTTCTTGTGCGTGTGGAGATATTCGATTGGGTCTTCGATCGCGACCACGTGATAATGTTTCGACTCGTTGATAATGTCGATGATTGCCGCCAGGGTTGAACTCTTGCCTGAGCCGGTCGGTCCCGTGAGCAAAACCAAGCCGTTGCGAAGGTCGGCGATCTCGGCAAGCTGTGGCGGTAAACTGAGAGAGGCGAGTGTCGGAATGTCGGTTGGGATCACGCGCATCACGATCGAATAAACCCCGCGCTGCTGGAAGACGTTGCAACGGAAGCGCGCGCGCGAAGGCAGCGAATAACTGAGATCGGCCGTGCCGGTTTTCACCAGTCTTTCCGCTGCTTCAGGGTTCTCCTCGAGCAGCGACATGGCTATGATTTCAGTCTGATAGGGGGTCAGCTTTTGCAGACCCAACGGCTGGACCGGCGTTAGTTTTCCGTTAATTTCGACTTGGGGTAACTGACCGACTGAGAAATTGAGATCGCTAATCTTGTCAGAGACCAGCAACATCCGTTCGATAATGGGCGGCAGATCGAAGAAACTCATCTGTTCCTATTAAATGAATTGGCTCGAGGTTAATGATCGATGAGGAGGGCTGAAGTCTTGCCGCATCACCTTCGCGGCGATTTCCATTCTCGCCGATAGCGTCGACAAACGCAAGCAAAAAATGTTCAACCGCTGTTTCGAGAGGTAAAAGGCGAAAGTGTGGAGACGTCAGCTTAGTACTGACGACATTCCTGAACAAGGCAACGGGACTCATTCGTGCTTTGCAAAACCGGAACGACCAGCGAGAGCTCGCTTGAAGAGTCCATGCCTGCGGATTCATGTGTGAATTTTTTCCTGTTCTCCTGCCTCCTGCCGTCTGCCTACTGTCTTCTATCTTTCCGGCGTGGGTGTGGCCTTCGCTCGCGCTTTCGCGCTTCGGTCCTTTAGCTTTTTATCAGCCTCTAGATCGCGCATCAACACGTAATTAAGATTACCGCCCTGACCACCGGCAAAGACCCGGATCTCAACCTCGCTGCACTTGAGACTCTTCAACTGATTGTCCATCCCGACATATGCTTCCCATTGATCTACAGCGGGAAGATTTGTTCCTTCGACAAACTTCGCAACGAACTTATCGACGTGTGAATACTCCGGGCCGTTGTAACCGACCGAAAAACTTGAAACACGACCGTCCAGAAGCGTGAAGGTAATTTGACTGATGCCGGCGAATTTGTCTTTCGATTCATATTTGGCAGGTCGCACGACGAAGCTGGACACACCAAATTGGCTGGGCGGTTGGGCTAAGGTGGAGCGGATTTCGGCGTCCTCGTTGCTGCCGGGAAATAATGCCAGCACTTGCTCTGGTGTCATGCCGAGTCTGAGGCCTTTTATGTCAGGGGCTCCGGCCAGAGTAAGTTGGCAAGTTGGTTTATCCTGCCCGCCCGCGCTATTCGTCTGAGCTGAAGATTGATTGAAGGACGAGTTGCTGTTCGTAGACGGTTGTGAACCCGCGGACTTGTAGGCGCTACAAGCGACCGATACTGCGATCAGTAAAGATACGATGCCAAGAAATGATTTCATGAACTGCGTTACCTCACATGGTCATTGATAACATGAGAGGCAGGCGAGTCACAAAGGGCCCGGAGGCATAGCCCCAGAAAAAAGCATGGGTGTCGGGCCGGAAAGCCGGAGGCTTTCCGCTAGGTGCTGCGGCATAGCCGCGGTGCGTGAGGCTACGCCGCATAGCCGCTCAAAAACAAAACCGCCGGCACGGGCATCGCTCTGGGCCCGTGCTGGCGGAATATTCATGTGCGCCTGACCGGCGCAGGTTAACAACTTGCGCTACTTCTAGCTGCGGGGCGGAAAGACGCCCTGCATCGCGATGATGAAGGTCACCACCAGAAATGGCTGCATATTGTTGTGCGGCAAACTGCCGCCAGAAATCGTGAGCGCTTGAAAGTTCATCTGCACGAGCGGCGAAGTGGCGGCTGTGTACGCGTTGCCCGGACTAGTCTGGGCCATGGTGACGGTAGGACTCGGAGTCCGCGTGTCGCCCGTATCAACCGCGTCTCCCATCAGGTTATGGGTGTGAACCGGCATTTCACTCGTGAGCAATGTAATGAAGTCGGTTCCTGATGACTCGCCGAGAAAACGATCTGAGAGCCCTGCTCCCTGACCCTGGCCCAACGGGGTCGAGCCCTCCATGTTTGGCAACGCGAAATTTGATTTCCCATCACCACCGTAGTACGTGCCCAGTAGCGAGAAGAGCGCGGTGTTCTGCGAGATTGGCAATAACTGTCCGTTGCACAACGCCCAACCCGTGGGAGCGAAGTTTCCCGCGAACATTCTGATTTCTGCTACAAATGGATTTGACATTTTCTGCCTCCTTATTGGCTCGGGAAAACTCCGAAGAGCGAAATGATGAATGTGATAACCAGGAACGGCATCATGTTCTCGTGGGGCTGACTGCCGCCAATCGGCTGGATTGCTTGTTGGTTGAAAGCCACATTCGACACATCGCCAAAATAAAGATTAAGCGAAAACGGCTGCGCGACCACGTTGCTTGTCGGATCGGGGCTGGGGGCCAGATCCGTGGAGGCCACGAAGGCATGAGAATGAATCGGAGTCTGCTGCGTTGTGAGCGTGACTGACTCCACTCCTACTTTCTCACCGAGTTGATAATTCTGCGAGATTCCCGGTCCCTGGCCTGCATGCACCGGGCAGCGTCCCTGGAGATCCGGAAGATTGAATGTCTCCTGTCCATCCCCGCCGTAAGTGGTTCCGATCAAGTTAAAGAGCGTATCGTTCTCGGAAATCGGCATCGATTGCCCCTGACACATGGCCCAGCCCGCAGGCGCAAAGCTGCCGCCAAACATTCTGATCTCACCGACATAAGGTTGACTCATATCTTCTCTCCTCTTAGTTTCGCGACGGGAAAATGCCCTGAAGGGCAATGATGAAATTGAGCACCAGAAGCGGCTGTCGGTTCTCGTGCGGCTGTGAGCCACCAAAGTTCGAAACCGTGCTCGGATGTAACGTCGTCAGATTTGCGAAGCCGCTGTATACCTTTGTGCTGACGTTCGCCAGGTAATTACCTGTCGGTAGCGCCTTGTCGGCGGCCCCGCTGTTCGCTTGAACGAAATGGTTGTGCGCCGGCATCTCACCCATAACAAGGGTGTGAAACTCTTCGCCTCCGTTTTGTCCGACGCTTCCAGCGTTGTTGCCGCCCGTATGGATCGGCGCCCGGCCGCGAAAGTCGGGCAGCGCGAAATTAATGCGTCCGTCGCCGCCGAACGCGGTGCCCAGTATTGAGAACAACGCCTGGTTCTGATTAATAGGCAGAAGTTGGCCGTTGCAGAAGGCCCAACCCTTCGGTGCGAAATTCCAACTGATAATTTTGATCTCAGCCAAGAATGGTTCTGACATGATCTTCTACTCCATCGAGCAAAGCTGAAGTTTAGAATTCAATTTTTTGATTGCATGCTGAAGGCATTCAACTCTGAACTGGGCCACGAAAAACTTTGGAAAGATCGTAAGCCGTCCGATGTAATGCCAACGATTCCCCACCTTAAAGAGCCTGAAAAGCACAGCAAGTTTTGAAGCGGCGGGGATTCTACTCGCAACTCCGCAAAATTGCAAGCAACAATTTTTGCCAGCATCTTGGCGTACATTTCACGACCAATTCCGGCTTTTCGCATAAACCGAAGCTTAAGACGGT